>NZ_JCACHA010001041.1:0-5906 GCF_059503625.1 Skermanella sp. | reverse complement strand
TGTCCATTCGCAATGGCGGCGGTTCCGGCGCCTTGCCGGCTAGGACCATCCCGTCTATCAGGTTTAGCGACAGCAGCCGCTCGCTGTCCAGGACGCCGCCGGGGATGGCCGTCTCGACCAGGGCCGGAAGGTTGCCGATCAGCTCGGCGAAGGCGCGGTGGGCCTCGGTCCCCTCCTCGACCGTAACAGCCCGGAAACGCAGCTTGGCGCCGGGCCGGAACTGCGACAGGGCCGCCACGTCCGGGACGATCACGCAGGCGATCTTGGGGTAGCCGCCGGTGGTCTGGCGGTCGGCCAGCAGGACGATCGGCCTGCCGGTGCCCGGCACCTGGACGGCGCCCAGCGGAATGCCGTCGGAGATGATGTTGAAGCCGCCGGAATGCTCGACGGCCGGGCCGTCCAGCCGGTAGCCCATGCGGTCGGCCTCGGCGGTGACGGTGAATTCGCTCTCCAGGAATGTCGCCAGACCGGCCTCGGTGAAATGCGACTTCTGCGGACCCAGGACCACCCTCAGCACGCCGGAGCGGTCGAGGATGCGGCGCGGATCCAGCACCCGTTCCGGCTCCTGCGGCGCCTCCGCCAGCTTCAGGGGCAGGCGGTCGCCCGGCCGGAGCCTGGTGCCGGCGAAGCCGCCCAACCCGCTGCGCAGATGGGTGGATACGCTGCCGAGCACGGGTGCCGCGTCGAAGCCGCCGGCCACCGCCAGATAGCCGCGCGCACCCGTCGCCAGCGCGCCCACGCGCAGGCGCTGGCCCTGCGTCAGGCGGTGGCTGGTCCAGGGCAGGTGCGGCTGCCCGTCGATCGTCAGCTCGGCGTCGCCGGTCACGGCGATGCGGCAGGACTGGGCGGCGACTTCCAGTGTGTCGCCGACCAGCGTGAACTCGATGGCGCCCTCGAAGGCGTCGTTGCCGACCAGGGCGTTGGATGCGGCCAGCAGCAGCGGGTCCGCCGCCCCGGCGGTCGAGACGCCGAAGCGCTGATGGCCCAGGCGTCCCCGGTCCTGAAGGGTCGAGCCGGGGCCGGCCGCGATGACTTCAAGCGCGCCGCTCATCCGATGACCTCGCTCTCGGGCAGCCGGTCGCCGTCGCCGGCCATCAGGTCGAAGTCCCCAACCGTGATGGCGACCAGACGCACCCGGTCGCCGGGGGCCAGCAGGAAGGGCTGGGAGCGGCCGGGGTCGAACAGGCGCAGCGGAGTCTTACCGATCAGGTGCCAGCCGCTCGGCATTGCGACCGGCGACAGCGCCGCCTGGGCGCCTCCCTGCATGAAGCTGCCGGCGGGGGTGACCGACCGAGGGTTCTCCCGCCGGGGCAGGTGCAGGGCCGCCGGCAGGCCGCCGAGATAGGCGAAGCCAGGCGAGAAGCCCAGCATGTAGACGCGGAAATCGGCGCCGCAGTGCAGATCGACGACTTCCTCCGGGCTGAGGCCGGCGCGTTCGGCGACGGCGGCCAGGTCCTCGCCGTGCTCGCCGCCGAAACGGACCGGGACGAACCAGCGGCGGCGCTCCGCGGCGCTCGCCTCGGGTGCCGACGCATCGAGGGACGAGATCGCGGCGGCAAGGGCGGCTTCGGTCGTGCGGGTCGGGTCGAAGGTCACCAGGATGGAGCGGTAGGTCGGCACCGTCTCGACCAAGCCATCGGGTGCGGCCCGGTTGATCGCGGCGTCCAGCCGGTGGACGGCCTCGTTCAGGTCGGGGTCGATGGCGTCGCCAAGCTCGACCAGCAGGGCCGCCTCTCCGGCCGGCAGGAGCTTCAGCGGGGTCTTCCCGTCGTCGTCCATCCCCATTCGGCGCCTCGTCCTTCCCGTCACCTGACTTCCCGCCGGACCGGTGCGGCGACGCTTGCGGTCCCGCCGCCGAGCCTGATATCGGCGAGGCTCCGCCCGCGCGTTTCCGGCAGGACGAGCAGCGCCAGCAGCAGCAGCGTATAGGCTCCGACCGTGAATAGCCCAATCGCGGTGCCCAGGCCAACCTTCGCGCTCAGGTACCCGATCAGGGACGGGAAGAGCGCCCCTACCGCCCGGCCGAAATTATAGGCGAAGCCCTGCGCGGTGCCCCGGATCTCGGTCGGGAACAGCTCCGCCAGGAAAGCGCCCATCGGCGAGAAGATGCCGCTGGAGAAGAACCCGAGCGGGAAGCCCAGCACCAGCATCAGGCTGTTGCCGATCGGCAGCAGCATATAGAGCCCGACGACGGCGCCGGCCCCCAGCCCGAAGATCAGGAAAGTCGGCTTGCGCCCCAGGCGGTCGGCGGCATGGGCGGCGGTCAGGTAGCCGGCGAAGGCGCCGGCGATCAGCACCAGCAGGTAGCTGGAGGTTCCCAGCACGGTCAGGTGACGCTCGGTCCGCAGGAAGGTCGGAAGCCATGTCGTGACGGCGTAGTAGCCGCCCTGTGCGCCGGTCGCGAGGATCGACGTGGCGACGATCAGGGGCAGCACGTCGGGCCGGAACACCGATGTCAGCTGCGACAGCGCCGATGCCTGCACCGGCTCGGCCTGCTTCCTCAATTCCGGCTCGGGCACGAAGCGCCTGACGTAGAAGACCAGCAGGGCCGGTGCCAGACCGAACCAGAACATGACGCGCCACGCCAGTTCCTCCGGCAGCAGGCTGAAGACGCCCCAGAACAGGATGGTCGCGGCGGCCCAGCCGACCGCCCATCCGCTCTGAACGGTGCCGACCGCCCGGCCGCGATACTTGTCGCGGATGGTTTCGCCGATCAGGACGGCTCCGGCCGCCCATTCGCCGCCGAAGCCGAGGCCCTGCAGGGCGCGGCAGATGAAGAGCTGGTTGAAGTCCTGCGCGAAGCCGGACAGGAAAGTGAAGAAGGCGAACCACAGGATCGTCCATTGCAGGATGCGGACGCGGCCGTAGCGGTCGCTGAGCATGCCGGTTATCCAGCCGCCGACGGCGGACAGCAGCAGCGCCACGGTGGCGAGCATCCCCGCCTCGGCCATCGTGAAATGCAGCACCGTGAGCAGGCTCGGGATAACCAGCCCATAGAGATTGACGTCGAAGGAATCCATCGCCCAGCCGCCGAAGCAGGCGCCCAGCGTCCGCTTCTCCTTCGGCTCCAGATCGCTCATCCAGCCCATACGGAACTCCACCGCAGGTTTCTACGATGCGGGGAACCGCGTCGGCGATCGGTGGTTCCGCACCTGCGCCGTGGAATTTCCGTCATACCGCCCGGGCGGGAGGGGCGAAGCCGTAGAGGGCGGCCGGATTGCCGGCCAGCACCCTGTTGCGGGCCTGTTCGTCCGGCACCCAGTCGGCCAGCAGGTCGAGCAGGTCGCCGACATTCATCATCGTGCCCCAGTGCGCGACATGCGGCCAATCGGAACCCCAGACGCAGCGGTCCGGTGCGGCCTCGTGGAGCTTCCGCGCGAAGGGAACGGTATCGGCATAGGGCGGCTCTTCCCCGGTCAGGCGGTACGCGCCGGACAGCTTGACCCAGGCGCCGTCGCGAACCAGCGAGACGAGCGTCCGGAAGCCCTGGTCTCCCGTCCCGCGCGAGGTCGGGAAATGGCCCATGTGGTCCACGACGAAGGGCACGGGCAAGCGGCCGAGACGCGGCGCCATCGGCGTCAGGTCCCTGGCATCCACCAGGAACTGGAGGTGCCAGCCGAGTTCCCGGGCGAGAGCGCCGTATCGCTCGACCTGATCGAAGCCGATGCCGCCGCCGTAGAGGACGTTGAGCCGGAGCCCGACGACGCCCGCCTGCTTCAATTCCTCGTAAGCCGCATCGGGAAGTCCCAGCGGAGCGACGGCGATCCCCTTCAGGCAGCCGGGGTGCGACTTCAGCGTCCGCACCATCAGCCGGTTGTCGGTGCCGTGGACGCTGACCTGGACCAGCACCCCGTAGGTCATTCCGGTGGCGTCCAGCATGCGCAGATAGGCTTGCGGCGTCGCCTCCGGCGGCGTGTAGCTGCGCGTGTCCACGAAGGGGTAGTGCGGCGGCAGGCCGATGACGTGGGCGTGGGTATCCACGGCGCCGGGTGGAACCGTGAAGCGGGCCGGGCCGTGCGGCGCCGGGTCCGGAGCGGGGCAAGCAGGGAAGCGGCCGGTCGAAGTGGAAGCGTCGGTCATGATCTAAAGGTCACGAACTGAAGGGACTAAGCCAACAACAATCTACAGTAGTAGCATGCTCCTCAAAATATAGGGAGGGACACTATGGCTACTCAGATCGGCGACCTTGGCGCCGACACCCTGACCGGTGGAGCCGAGGCCGATATCCTGCTTGGGCTCGCGGGCAACGACCGGCTGACCGGCGGCGCCGGCGACGACGTGTTGCTGGGCGGCGACGGCAACGACCGGCTCTACGGACAGGCCGGGCTGGACCTGCTCTACGGCGGCGCCGGCAACGATTATCTCGACGGCTGGGGCGTCGCCCAGCTTTCCGGCGAGGCGGGAGACGACCTTCTCGTCTGGGACCCGGGCGCCGTGCTGGTGCGCCCAGGATTGATCGAGGAGAACCTGTTCGACGGCGGTTCCGGCACCGACACCCTGCGCATCGTCAACAACGCGACCGAGGATTACCAGTCGTCCTCCAACGAACCGCTGGTGGAACCCGCGATCACGCGGATCAATCTTAGGGGCGGAGATCCGGAGTTTGCCGGGGGAGGCGAACCGATCGTCACCATCGGCGACTTCGAGGTCGACGAGGGCGCTCAGCTTTGGGGATATGTCTATGACATAGAGGTCTTCGACCTGAGAGGTGCCGAAACCCGTGGGATCTTCGACGGCAACGACGGCAGGACGACCGTGCTGGGAACGGAGAACCGCGATGTCTTCCGCGGGAACGGCGGCCGGGACGTGCTTGACGGACGTGGCGGCAACGACTTTCTGTTCGACGGGGGACTGGACACCAACGTCCTGCGCGGCGGTGCGGGGGACGACCTGCTGACGGTGGAACTGGACAACGTGACCACCCCCATAAACCAGGATCTGTTCGGCGAACTCGATGGGGGCACGGGTTTCGACACGCTCGACTTCCGCGTCACGGTACGGGGCGACGTGCCGGACCAGTCGGAATCCTACAGGATCGACCTGTATGTCGGCCTGTCCGACACGCCCGACCGGTTCGGCTTCCTCACCCTGGAAGACGTCGTCATGGTCGGCGATTCAGCCGGCGACCAGAACAGATATGCCGGCTTCTCCGATATAGAGCGCTTCGATTTTTCCGTTTCCGGAGAGAACGTGTTCTATCAGGCGTTCACCGACCGGGACGTGACCGTCATCGGCAGCAACTCGATCTTCGGCGACAGCTTCAAGGACGGCGCAGGGGACGAGGTCCTGTCCGGGCGGGGAGGCAACGACAGGTTCGAGTTGGCCAAGGGCGGCGCCGACACCGTCGATGGCGGGACGGGTGACGATACCTTCGTCGTCGGGTTCAGCGGCGCGGGGAGCGACACGATAACCGGGTTCGAGGGTGCGGGCGCCGCGGGCGGCGACCTGATCGAATGGCGGCTGGGCAGCCGCCGGTTCACCAAGGACGAATCGGACGGGGCCACGGTCTTCACCTGGGACGGAGGGTCGCTGACCGTCGGGGTCATCGGGCTTCAGGAAGGCCAGGACTACGTTTTCGCCTGACTGCCGGCATCCCGAAAATCGGGGCGGAGAGCGGCAGTGCTGTCGTGGAACCGGTTCCCTGCCGCTCCTGTTGTTTCCCGGAAGCCGATATCGGCGAATATCCGGAAAAGTACGCGATGCCCCCTTCCCTCTCCGCAGATCCCATTCCCTATTCGCCCGGCGTCGAAACGCCCGAGCCGGACGAGGCCGAAACCACCGAGAAACTGATCGAGACGCTGCGGAAGATCAGCGAAACGACCTTCAAGGACGGCGGCCACGCGCTGCGGAGCGTGCATGCGAAGAGCCACGCCCTGCTCGAGGGCCGGCTGGACGTGCTGGACGGA
>NZ_JCACHA010001040.1:0-5907 GCF_059503625.1 Skermanella sp. | reverse complement strand
CTCATGCTGCGAAGGCTATGCCGAAGAACAATATGATCCCGGACGGACACTAAGCGTGGTCCATCCCGCCTTTCTACCGGAGATCGGTATAAGCAAATTATGATAAATTGCGCCTCTGTTACACAGGAGATCTCGTGAAGAGCTGTTCACACGCCCCAAGTATCGGGCGTCGACCAAATGTGGCAAGACTGGCTAACATGCGGTGTACGATTAATAGTACGATCCGCTGTGCTTGAACCGGGCAGCGCAAGGTCTGTACTGATGCGATAGTACACCCACCAGATGGGACGCCAATCGCCAGTGCAAGAACACGGGTTGTGCTAACTGTACGACGGTTCGTCCATTGGGGCGTCGTATACGGTTTTGATCAGGTCCATGATCTTACGCGCATCGTCATGGCTCATCGCAATCTTGCAATCCTTGTGGGTGAGGATCACGCGCGGCGAAACATTCCCGCTGAGGAAGAAGCCCGCGTTGGCGTTGGAGCTGAGGCCGACCTTCGCATAGCGTAGAGCGTCTGGTGGACTGATGGCGACCGTCCAACCGCAGGCGATGAACACCCCTATATCATCAGCGCTCACAGAAAAAATTTCGTCGCGCTGACCCAACTCAATTCGCGCCATGCTGGCTCTCCTGCTGACCGTCCATCAACTAAAAAGTGCATTTCAGGTTCCTGCATGAACAAAAGAAAGAGCGGCCCAGAGGTCAATGGCAATGGCAATGGCAGCAACCTTAAGGTTGGTACGCGGGAAGTCAGGACTGGTGTGCTTCCCTTCGCCGACCAACTGTGGCAAGGCTGGCCAATATGCGGTGTGGGGGTCTTATCGCATGTGAAAGAGCACGGCATTAGCTCTTCGTCACTGCTTGCGGGGGAACGGCTCGTTAGAGCGGTTTCCCATCAGTCTGCATCGTAGCCGGCGGCGGCGAAGTAGTTGGTGCACTCGGCTGGGGTGAAGGTGTCGATGATGCGGCCGATGGCGGCCCACAGGCCCTCGAGGCTGCGCTCTGCCGCCGTGCGGAGCGCGGCCTTCAGCTTGGCAAAGGCCTGCTCGATTGGGTTGAAGTCGGGGCTGTAGGGTGGGAGGTAGAGCAGGTTGGCACCTACGGCCTCTATGGCAGCTCTGACGCCGGCGCCCTTATGGCTACCGAGGTTGTCCATCACGACAATGTCGCCAGGGTGCAGCTCGGGCACCAGCACCTGCTCCACGTAGTCTTGGAACAGGGAGCCGTTGATCGGCCCGTCCAGCACCATCGGCGCCACCATGCCGGTGTTGCGCAGGCCGGCGACGAAGGTGGTGGTGAGCCAATGGCCATGCGGGATGGCGGCCCGCAGCCGCTCGCCTCGGGGTGCTCGGCCGTGGGTCCGAGCCATGTTGGTGGAAGCCCAGGTCTCATCGATGAACACCAGCCGGTCTGGGTCGAGGTCAGGCTGCGCCTCGAACCAGGCCCAGCGCCGCCTCAGGACGTCCGGGCGGTCCTGCTCCGCGGCGTGGGCGGACTTTTTGTGCGTGTCATCCGGCGCCGGTCGAAGAAGCGCCACAGCGTGCCGATGCCGGCCGACACACCAGCCCTGGCCAGTTCGGCCCGAATCTCCCGCAGCGTGATGTCCGACTTCTGGTCGACGAGGCGAAGGATCAGCGCCGCATGCGCCTCGATCTGGGCTGAACGCCGGTCCCCGCCCAGCGGTCCTGGCGCGACCGACCCCACCTCCCGCACCAGCGCCGCCCACCGGACTGCGCTTGCCGCGCTCACCCCGAAGCGGACTGCCGCCGCCCGACAGGACGATCCCGCCGCAATCGCCGCCACCACGCGCTCCCGCAGATCGACTGACAGAGCCTTCGACATGCCCATCGCCCCCATCCTCAGGGGCAATCGAATCACGACCGCACAGCCCGTGGGATCACAAGCGGTGCAGTCAGGCAGGAAACCGCTCTAGCGCCTGAGGCAATCGGCGGCGGCGGTGAGGCAGAGGAAGGACGTGGCGGTCCTCCTGTAGCGTGTGGCGACGGCGCGCCACTCCTTCCGCCTGGCTCAGAGGCGCTCGGCGCGGTTGCGGTTGTTGAAAATCGGCGCTGGGCAGGCGACAGGCGCCTTGTCGCTGCGTGTCGGGACGGTAGGCCGCGCGCCGAGATTCCAGACGTGCCGACGAAAGGCATGACCCAAGCTCCACAGCACAAGCCCCGTTGGCACCCTTCCTACAACTTCCCCCCAAATTTCCCCTGAATACTTCCTCTGTTTTCTTCCCAATTTCCCATATCGTTGGAATTGCGAACGAAAGCTGTGTTGGTCAATCTCACCCATGCCGTAACCGCCTGTGAGGCTTCAATGCTTAGCCCCAACCGCCCTAATGAGCTTGTGCTGACTGCCCACGGGCGCCGCCGCGTCCGAAGCCGCGGCTTCCTTGATCTTACCGTTTTGGCTTTGCTCGGCATTGCTGACCGTGCCGTTCCTGTAGGCCGTGGCTGCGTTGCGCTATCCGCTTCGGCGGCTACGCTGGCGGCGGCACAGGTGGAAGGGCTTACGCCGGCGCAAGTCGAGCGGTTGGCCGGGCGCGTGGTTGTGCTGGATAGCAACGGTCGGGTGGTTACCGCCCTTGTCCAGCAGGGCCGGCGTGGACGGCGCTATGGGCGCGTCTCCAGCGGCAGCGCTCGGCAACGCCTGCATGGTCGGCAGCGGTGAGGGCCTGAGAATGGGTGACGTGTATCGACTGCCGAACCGGCCGCAAGTGACGGACTCTGCGGCCATAGAACGCAACGCCCGTGCCGCAGCGATCAAGCGGTTGATACAAAAGAGGCCTGGCGGATTTGGTCAGCACATCGAATATGCTGCAGCAGAACTGTACAGGATTTTGGCGGACAGGGAAGCAGGCTTCAAAACGCGCCTCTGTGAACACGTATTCGGGTCAGGGATGCGCCACCCTACCAAGCGTCTCTGGGGTATTGTGTGGAATCCAGAAAAGCGGAAGCCAGCAGCCAAGCAGCGACAGCGCGCCACGATATACGTCCGCATTGCCGAAGGGATAGCACAGCTTTCTGGGATGCCAGAGGCAGAAATCTTGCTGCGACTGTTTCCCAACATTGAGCCGGACGCTGCAGCTATCGCGCAGGTGCCAAGTGATAGCCTTGGTGAGCAGCGACGAGAGGAGACTTGGCAAGCATGGGTCAGGGCGACAGAGACCATCATACGCGACCTGGATCTGCGTCGGGCGCTGCGTGTCGCAATGGAATTTCCAACAGCGTATGACGAAGCCAATTCGCCATTTCGTCTCGAGTTCAACCAGCTGATCGCAGGGCCCGATCAGGGGCTAGAAGGTAAACATAGGTACACCGACCGTAATGCCTTTGCGTTCGCACCGTGGTTCTTTATCACTGGACTGGCTCCAAAGCTGTTCCTCGGTGAGTGCCCAGCCACCACACTACGAGCTGTTGTTGAAACACCTCTCAAGGAGAACGAACAGGCGCTACCGCGCGTAGATCTCGCAAGCTGGGCGCAAGTTTGGTTCCGCTTCTGGTGGGCAATTCTTCCGATCGGCCCCAACGGTGACCCTCGCGGTTGCTTCCTTGTCTCGCTAGCGACAGAGCGCTGCCAAGCAGCGTTCCCTGCTGAAAAATGGACAGAGTATGTCGGTGAGCCATCGTCACCTGCCCGGGGACTATGGACCGCGCTTCTCCATCCCGAGTTCCGCTACGGTGTGGATGCACCTTTAGGTATCGTGAGAAGAAAGCGCCATGTCTACGGACTCGCCTTATCGTGGCAAGCGGGAGGTCAACGCGACTTCACGACTGGAGAGCGTGACGGTCCATATAGCTGTTTCGCCGAACCGGACGAGGCGACCCGGCACATAATTCGCGCGTTGTTCGGTCGTGACGCGGCAGAGTTGCCGTCCGACCCATTCCGAATCTTGCCATCTACGCCGCAATGGCGCGATGCCATCCTTGGCGCTCCCGACGGGTCGTTTGCTGATTGGGTTGGTCCCAATCCTGATGCCCCGCGCTACGCCGAACCCATACCACCGGAATTTGAGGCCTTCGAAACGGAGGAGGCCTATGAGGCAGCATCTGATGCCTACCAGACCGCGCACGAGGATTGGCGAGATGCAGAGTGCAAGTACCAACTACGCTTCCTGAGCAAAACTGTTGGTGTCGACGCGGCTTCAGGCTACGGCCCATTCTTGGGCAATGACGGCCAATTTTACCCAACCATTGGGCAAAAGTTGGAGCAAAGTTTGCTTAGCCTGCCAGAAACGGATCGTCCTGATATTGCACTTCGCCGGCAAGCTGCGGGACTCGCCAAACATGCAGCGGAGCTTATCGCGCGCGGTATGGCAGAGCGACGAACTAAGCTTGAGGCGCTAGGACGGCCGAGTGAGCCAGAGTGATGCGCCTGAGGCGCTTGGGTTTGCTAAGCGCTTGGTGTCTATATCGACGAAGACGTCGGTATCAGCTGGCCGGTGGCAGACGAGCTTGAGCAGGCATCACTGACTTGCTCCATGGGGTGCTTATCGCAAGGAAGGCAAGCCCGGTCGCGCGGTCGGCGGAATGCTCGCGAACTAGCAGGCTGCTGAAAAGGCTGCACGCTTGGCGGGATCGGAACTCCTTCTCGCTATGATTGGTCGTCTGGGTTGGCGCTGGTGTGGCTGGCCTGGGGGTGTTTCCCGGTGCTGGACATCGTTCGGGCGCTCCTCGGGCGTCACGTCGCCGCGCCGAGCAGCTTCGGCAGGCGGACCAGGTTGTAGGCGGCCATGGCCAGGGTGAACTGCCAGTCGATCTTGGGCAGTCCGCGGTGACGGACCTTGCGCAGCCCGGCCACCGTCTTGGCCCAGCCGAACGCTTCCTCGATCCTCTTCCTGATCCGCTGGCTGACCGCGTAGCCCGCGTGCCGCGTCGTCCGCCTGTCGATGGCGGACCGCCGCCCGCTGGTGCTCTGCGGCAGGTGCGGCGTGACATTGACCTCGCGCAGCTCGGCGACGAAGTCACGCGCGTCGAAGGCCTTGTCAGCACCCAGCGTGATCGCGTTCGGTCGGTCGGCGTGCGGCGCGATCAGGTGCAGCGCGGCCAGTCGCTCGGCGTGGCCCGAGGCGCGGGTGGCGACCGCACCTACGACCAGGCCGTGGCGGTTCTCCATCAGCGCATGCCCCATGGAACAAAGCTTGGCCTCCTTGCCCGGGCCCTTGCGGAACAGCTTGGCGTCCGGATCAGTGGTCGAGGCGTGCGTCTCATTGCAGCGCTTCTGACCCCGGAAGTCCTGCTCGCCGTTGCGTCCCGCATCGGGTGGCGGCCCGGAGCCGTCTTTCGGCCGGAAGCTCTTGGTGCTGGCCCAGGCCTCAAGCAGCGTGCCGTCGACCGAGAAATGCTCGGTCGAGAGCAGCGCACGCACCTTCGGCTGCGCCAATACGGCGGCGAGAAAGCGCGCGGCGACCTCGCCCGCCAGCAGCCGGTCGCGGTTCTTGGTGAAGGTGGTGGCGTCCCAGACCGGGTCGTCCACGCCGAGGCCGACGAACCACCGGAACAGCAGGTCGAAGTCGATCCGTTCGACCAGCTGGCGCTCCGAGCGGATGGAGTAGAAGGCCTGCAGCAGCAGCGCCCTCAGCAGCCGCTCGGGCGGGATCGAGTCCCGGCCCGTCGCCGGGTACAGCGCGTCGAACTCGGCTGACATTTGGGCTAGGGCTGCGTTGACGACGGCACCGATCGCGCGGAGCGGGTGGTCAGCCCGGATCCGCTGTTCCAGGTCGACGTAGCTGAACAGCGAACCCCGCAACTCATCCTTGCCGCGCATCCCGACCTCGCCTCGTCACCAGGACAAGCCAATCACGACCCGCAGCCGGTCGCGAGAGAATTTCAGCAGCCTGCTATTACTACTGTGTCATATAATGCGGCGCTGAGTGAGTCGTTGGCAGCACGGGCATCG
>NZ_JCACHA010001039.1:0-5920 GCF_059503625.1 Skermanella sp. | reverse complement strand
CGAAGCGGCAGCCGACAAGCAGGCGCGTCTATGTCGGCTGCCGCTTCGCTTTAGCACGACCTACGGAAGTATTTTCACGCGTCGATCCATGGCTCCTGGTATCAATCACAGCGTCGCCCGCACCCTGGCGATGGTCGCCGGATCGAAGAAGTCCTCGATCCGCGCCTGGACGTGGGCGATGGTGCGCGGGTCGACGCCGGCGCTGTGCGCCGTCGAGCCCTCGACTTTCCAGCGGGCCATCCACGACAGCGTGCGCAGCCATGTCAGCCGCCGGGTCGGGGTGAACCAGGGACGGGTCGATTCGACCACGGCGGGGGGAGCGGCGCTGCTCCAGGTCTCGTAGAAACCGGCCGTCTCATCGGGGGTCAGGACGGCGGCGACATCCGGGTCCCAAGTCGTGGAGGTGTAGAGCGTCGCGTGGGCAAGGTCGATCGCAGGCAGGCCGTCGGTTGCCTTCTCCAGGTCCACGAACCACGCCTTGCCCCCGGCGTCGATCAGGAAGTTGCCGGGATGGGTGTCGGTCCCGACCATCGTGATCGGAGGGGCCGGAGACGTCGGCAGGGTGTGGACCCAGTCCAGTTCGGCGTTCAGATGGGCCAGGGTCTCGGGATGCAACCCGGCCTTGTCGAAGAATGCCGCTTGGCGCTCGATCACCTGGACGGTGGCGATGACGGGGTTGGGCGCCGGGTCTGATGGCAGCGCGTGGATCGCGGCCAGCGCCTTGGCTATCGCGGGGTAGTCTTCCGAAAGACGGGGAGGGCGGCCGGAGATTTCCTCGACCAGCAAGGCGCCCATCGGCAGGTCCGGGCCGGGTTCCAGCGTGCCGATCAGGCGCGGCGTGTGGCCGGAGGGGGCGGCGCGGGTGAAGGCGGTGGCTTGGTGGCGCAGATTGGCGGCGGCGTCCAGGCCGATCTGGCTCCAGCGCGGCACGCGGGCCAGCACGCCGTCGGGCAGGCGGAAATGGGCATGCGCCATTCCCTTGGGCGGCAGGGCTGTGGGCAGCGAGGACAAGTCCAGCCGCTGCTGCAAGGCTTGGGCGAGCAGTGAATCAGGCAATGCTTCAGGCACCGGTTGTTTTCAGGTGCTCCGTCAGGCGCGGCATCAGCTCGACCAGATTGCAGGGACGATGCCTGTTGTCGAGCTGGAACTTGAGGATGCCGTCCCAGGCGTCGCGGCAGGCGCTGGGCGATCCCGGCAGGGCGAACAGATAGGTGTTGCCGGTGACGCCGCCGGTGGCGCGGCTCTGGATCGTCGAGGTGCCGACCTTCTCGTAGCTGATCATGCGGAACAGCTCGCCGAAGCCGGGGATTTCCTTGTCATAGATCGCGTGGAAGGCCTCGGGCGTCACGTCGCGGCCGGTAACGCCGGTTCCGCCGGTGGAGATCACGACGTCGATCGCCGGATCGTCGATCCAGGCGCGGAGTTGGGCGGTGATCGACGGGACGTCGTCCTTGACGATGGCGCGGGCGGCCAGACGGTGGCCGTCGGCGGTCAGCCGCTCGACCAGCGTGTTGCCGGACTTGTCGTCCGCTTCGACCCGCGTGTCGGAAACGGTCAATACCGCGATGTTGACGGCGAGGAAGGGGCGGGACTCGTCAATCTTTGCCATTGGAGGCTACCTGCTGATCTGACTCTTGGCCGGGCTCCTGATCGGGAACGTCGGCGTCCATCGCCATATAAACCGGCCAGCGGCCTCCTGCAATGGCCTCCAGCGACGGAGCCGGCTGGCCCAGGCGCTGCTGGTAGATCCAGTAGTTGGTCAGCACCTGCTCCACGAAGTGCCGGGTTTCCCGGACCGGGATGCTCTCGATGAACAGAACCGGGTCCTTGATCCGGGCCAGCTTCTTCCGCCAGGACTCGAGGTTTCCGGGGCCGGCGTTATAGGCGGCGATGGTCAGGATCAGGTCGTTCTCGATGCCCTTCTGGTCCAGCAGATAGCGGACATAATGCTGGCCGAGCGTCACGTTGGTTTCCGGCTCGTACAGGTCCGGCTTGCGGCCCAGATCGGTCGTCGGGTTGTCGGTCGTCAGCTTGTCGGCGACATAGGTCGCGGTCGCCGGCATCAGCTGCATCAGGCCACGGGCGCCGGCGCCGCTGCGGGCGGTCGGGTCGAATCGGCTTTCCTGCCGCATCAGGGCGAACAGCAGCGCCCGGTCCACCGTGAAGCCGCCGTTCGGCTCCCACGGCGGCAGCGGATACAGCGCCGAGTCGTAGGGAGCGCCGTCGGACGCGGTCAGGACGCTGCCGAGCCGCATGGCGAGCGCCGGCATCCTGCCGGTGTCGGCCAGGGCGATGACGGCCTGTTCCAGCGTGTCGTCGCCGCGCGGGTCGATCCGGCGAAGCTCCTGCTCGGCGGTGTCGCGCTGGCCGGCCTGGAGCAAGGCGATGGCGCGGCGGCCCGCCGGGATTCCCGCCAGCAGGCGGACATGGCGGCGGGTCAGGACGGGAGCGCGCAGGTCGTTCTCTCCCCCCTTGCCCAGCGCTTGTCGGGCGATCAGGCCGTAGAAGGTGCGGGTGTGCCGGGCGGCAAGCTCCAGCCACTTCGTCGCCTCGCCGGAACGGCGGGCGCGCTGGTGCGCACGGGCTGCCCAATAGGCGCCCGCCGCCTGATCCCAGGGGGACGCCGATTCCGTCTGAGCCAGCGCCTGGAACGCCTTGGCGGCCTTGTCGTTCTGCCCGGCCTTCCAGGCGGCAATGCCGACGTTCCAGTTGCCGCTGCGCGTCGCCGACGGCGGTTCCGGCTCGCGCCGGGGCGCCGGGGCAACCGCTATGGCAGCCGAGGCCGGAATGGTCACGGCTGAGGGCGGCAGGATCGACGAGCTTTCGTCATCGGTCGAGGCAAGCTCGACCTTCGTGGCGGCCGGCGTCCTGACCGAGCGTCCGCGCGGCGTGCTGACGGTCGCTCCCGCCGCAAGCCCGCGTACGGAGTCGAAGGCGCCGTTCGGGCCGGTAGGGACCGCGTTGCCGTCGCGCGACGGTGCCGGCGGTTTGCGGTCGCCGCGCGCCATGCGCTTCAGCGCAAGCTGGTAGACCTTGTCAGCCCCGGCATGGTCGGCGTAGCGCTCCAGCCAGCCGCGAAGCTCGCTGTAGGTCGCCTTGTGGGAGGGATGCATAAGCCGCTGGTACTCGACATGGCCCATCAGGCGCATGTCGATGACGTCGGCGATCAGCTTGTCGGCGGCGCGCCAGTCGGCTGCGTCCTGAAGCTCGAATATGCGGCGGTAGCGGTCAGTCTCCTGCTGGTTGAGCTGAGCTTCGTGAATGCCTGGGCGGCTCTGCCGGCTGGGTGCAACCGGACTATCCACCGACCAGGGGGCCGACGACTCTTCAGTTCTGTAAGCGGTGTCCCGGTCGCGCGCTATGGCCTGACCGGCACCCCAAAAAGGGAGCTGGATCAAGACCGTAAGGCACAGGAAGGCACCGCTGAGGAGGTGTGACCGCGAACTTGTTGTGGTTAAATTCGCGTTAACATTCTTCCCTGACATGAGGGACAAATACCGGATGTCGCCTGATGTCACAAGCTTCCATATCTATGTTGTACCTTGGTATGCGCCCCGGCCGGGACTTTCCGCCAACGATTCCAGCCGATTAAGGGGTAAGAAATTTTTTCTTGAAGGCGACGAGATCGCGCCACGAATCCCGCTTCATCGCCGGCTGGCGCAGCAGAAAAGCCGGGTGATAGGTCGGCAGCACGGGAATCGGCCGGGCCGCCGGTCCGGAGGTCAGGGCGGGGGTGAATTCCAGCCAGCGGCCGCGCAGCCGCATGATCCCTTCGGACCGGTCGAGCAGGGCGCTGGCCGAGGTCCCGCCCAGCAGCATCAGGCCTTCCGGCGCGATCAGCTCGATGTGGCGCTCCACGAAGGGCAGGCAGGCCTGGATCTCGTTGGGGTTGGGCTTGCGGTTGCCGGGCGGACGCCACGGCAGGATGTTGGTGATGTAGACGGAGTCGCGGTCCAGCCCGATGCATTTCAGCATCATGTCCAGCAGCTTGCCGCTCTTGCCGACGAAGGGCAGGCCCTGGCGGTCCTCGTCCTCTCCCGGCGCCTCGCCGATCAGCATCAGGCGGGCCTTGGGGTTGCCGTCGGCGAAGACCAGGTTGGTCGCGGTCGCCTTCAGCGCGCAGCCGTCGAACGCCGCCATCGCGGCGCGCAGGTCTTCCAGCGTCTGGGCTTCAGCCGCCATGGTCCGGGCGGTCGCCCCGGCGGCGGGGGTGCCGAGCAGGGCCGGCTGGGCAGGGCCGGGACGGCGTGACTGGGCGGGGGCGCCGCTCGCCTTTGCCGGAGCGTTCCGCCCCTGGGGAGACGGCTGGGCGGATGCTGGGGACGGCTGCGCCACGCGCGGCGCCACCTTCGTCCAATCGGTGGGACTGTCCGAGATCGCCTCGTCGGCGCCGACATCGATGTGCCAGCGCAGCAGGGCGACAATATCTCGCATGTCAATCTGGCTCAATTCTCACCGCTCGGATTCCAACTTGGCCCACGCTCATTCATGGTTTGACCCTGAGAGGGAACCTATGTTCTTTCATCGGCCTTGAACAAGAGATAAGCAGCCAGGGCCGGTTTGCGGAGATGCCGATCCGACGGCATGCACCGGGCGGCCTGATAGAATGCGGTGGGGAAAAAAGAACCATGGAACGCGAGGTAATGGAATACGATGTCGTGATCGTCGGCGCCGGGCCAGCGGGCCTGAGTGCGGCGATCCGGCTGAAACAGCTGGCATCCGAGCAGGAGCGCGAGGTTTCCGTCTGCGTCCTGGAAAAGGGCTCGGAAGTGGGCGCGCATCTGCTGTCGGGCGCCGTGCTGGAACCGCGCGCCCTGAACGAGCTGATTCCGGACTGGAAGGAAAAGGGCGCTCCGCTCAATACGCCGGCGACGGAAGACCACTTCATCTACCTGACGGAGACGAAGTCCTACAAGCTGCCCAACCCGCCGCAGATGAACAATCACGGCAACTACATCATCAGCCTCGGGATGTTCGGCCGCTGGCTGGCCGCCCAGGCCGAAGAGCTGGGTGTCGAGATCTATCCGGGCTTCGCGGCGGCCGAGGTGCTGTACAACGAGGACGGCTCGGTCAAAGGCGTCGCAACCGGCGACATGGGTATCGGCAAGAACGGCGAGCACACCGACAGCTACACGCCGGGCATGGAACTGCACGCCAAGCAGACCATCTTCGCCGAGGGTTGCAGGGGCTCGCTCGCCAAGGGCTTGCAGGAGCGCTTCAACCTGCGCGAAGGCGTCGATCCGCAGACCTACGGCATCGGCATCAAGGAACTGTGGGAGATCGATCCGGCCAAGCACAAGCAAGGTCTGGTCGTCCACACCGTCGGCTGGCCGATGGATGCCAAGACCTATGGCGGGTCGTGGATGTACCACATGGAGAACAATCAGGTCTCCATCGGTTTCGTGATCGGGCTCGACTACGACAACCCGCACCTGTCGCCATTCGACGAGTTCCAGCGCTTCAAGCTTCACCCCGACGTCCGTAAATACCTCGAGGGCGGGCGGCGGATTTCCTACGGCGCGCGGGCGCTGAGCGAAGGCGGGTTCCAGTCGATCCCGAAGCTGACCTTCCCCGGCGGCTGCCTGATCGGCGATACCGCCGGCTTCCTCAACGTGCCGAAGATCAAGGGCAACCATACCGCGATGAAGAGCGGGATGATCTGCGCCGAAGCGGTGTTCGAGAACTTGGCAATGGAAACACCGGCGCCGGAAGCGACCGGCTATACCGAGCGGCTGAAGCAGAGCTGGCTGTGGGAAGAACTGTACCACGTCCGCAACATCCGGCCCTCGTTCCACAAGGGTCTGTGGGGCGGCATCGCCTATTCGGCGCTCGATACCTTCGTGTTCCGGGGCAAGGCGCCGTGGACCTTCAAGAACCACGCCGACCATCTTCAATTGAAGAAGGCGAGCGAGGCTCCGAA
>NZ_JCACHA010001038.1:0-5925 GCF_059503625.1 Skermanella sp. | reverse complement strand
CGGAGATGACGGGGTTGTAGGTGCCCCAGTTGCGGTCGCGGACGATGAAGGAGACGGCGCGGATCACCTCCACCCCGCCGACCCGGATGTGGCGGAGGTTGCCGGCGTCGAACTCCGCCGTCAGGCTGCCCGCCCGCAGGATGGGAGCGGGAGGGGACGGTTCTTCGGTCCCGAAGAGCTTGATGGCTTCCGCCGGTTCTGCGGTCATGGTTTTTTCCTCCCCCTCTATTTCGTTATCTGCCGACACGGCGGCTGACGATGCTTTCGATCAGCAGGGCGGCGATGATGATCGAACCGATGGCCGAGCCCTGCCAGAAGGGCGACACGCCGATCAGGTTCAGGCCGTTCCGGATCATGACCATGATCAGCACGCCGATCAGCGTGCCGATGATCGAGCCGCGCCCGCCGAACAGGCTGGCCCCGCCGATCACGACGGCGGCGATGGCGTCCAGCTCCAGCGCGTTACCCATCAGCGGGTCGGCCGAGAGAAGCTGGGCGATGGAGATCGTGACGGCGACCGCCGCCAGCGCTCCGGACACGACATAGGGCAGCACGGAGTAGAAAAAGACCGGCAATCCCGCCGCGCGAGCCGCTTCCTTGTTGGAGCCGACCGCGTAGATCGTCCGTCCGCCCTTGGTGTAGGTCAGGTATCCCCAGGCCGCGAGATAGAGCACGCAGAGCAGCAGGACGTTGGCCGGCAATCCCAGAATGTCGGTATAGACGAGGTCCGACATGCCTGACGGGATGTTGGAGATCGCGGTCTGGCCGGACAGGATGTAGGCGAGGCTGCGCCCGATCGCCATCATGCCCAGCGTCACCACGAAGGGCGCCAGACTGAAATACGCGATCAGCAGGCCGGAGATCAGCCCGATCCCGGCCCCCGACGCCACGGCGAGCAGGATCGCGGCCGGCAGCGGGTAGTTCTGCACCGCCAGCCCCAGGATGATGCCGGTCAGCCCGGCGACCGAGCCGACCGACAGGTCGATGCCGCCAGTCAGGATCACGAAGGTCATGCCGACGGCGACGATCCCGACCACCACCGACTGGTCGAGGATGTTGAAGATGTTGGATCGCGTCAGGAAATAGGGCGACAGCAGCGACAGGACGCAGGCCAGGACGATGGCCAGCACGAGCATGCGGATTTCGAGCCGTCCGGTCAGTCTTCGGAAGGCGCCGGCGGTACGTTCTCCGGCGGTCTGGGTCATCAGCGTCATGGTCTCCGGTCCAGCGGGCAGGTCACAGTGAGGCGGCGAGCGCTTCGACGCGCCCACGGATGGTTTCGGGTGACGGGGCTTTGGCGTGGGCGGGCAGCGTCAGCCCAACCCAGCCCATGTCATGGCCGCGCGCCGTGCGGAGCGGCAGCAGCATGGTCGAGCGCTGGCCGTCCGCTTCCGCGACGAAGACGGGCTCGCGGCTCGTCAGGGCGGTTGGAATCCGGGTCTCGGCGATGGGCTTGGCATCGCCGGTGGCGAACCCCGGATCGGCGGAGGCAGCCGTTCCCACGAGGTTCAGGCAGATCATCCGGTCGTGGTCGAGCAGCGCCCAGAACCCTGCCCCGCCGGTTTCGGTGCTGAGGTTCCTGAGCATTTCCGTGTTGCGCGCCATCGAAGTGCGGGGCGCCGCCAGCAGAGTCAGTTTTTCCTCGTCCAGCAGGTCCGCCGACAGGTCGGCGATGCTGGCGCCGTCGCTGATGACGACGATGCGGTCGGACAGCCCTATCAGTTCCTCGAAGTCGGAGGACACCACGACGACCGCGACGCCCTTGGCCGCGACGTCGCGGAGCAACTGGTAGATCGACTGGCGCGTCCCGATATCGACGCCCTTGGTCGGCTCGTCCAGGATCAGTACCTTGGGGTTGAGCAGCAGCCAGCGGGCGATGATGATCTTCTGCTGCATCCCGCCGGAGAAGTTCAGCATGTTGGCGTCGAGCAGCCGGTCTGCCGGCAAGCCCAGGCTCGCCAGCAGGCGGTCGATGTCCTTTTCCCGGCTGCGGTAGCCGAGACCGAATCCTCGATGCGCGCCGAGATGGGCCAGCAGCAGGTTCTCCTTGACCGACAGGTCGGGCACGATGTTCTGGCTGCGCCGGTCCTCCGCGACGAAGCCGATGCCGGCCCGCACCGCCTGCGCAGGCTTCCTCGGGTTGACGATTTTTCCGCCGACCGTGATGGTGCCGGCGCTGCGCGGGCGGAGGCCGAAGATCGCTTCCACCGTTTCCGAACGCCCGGCGCCGACCAGACCGCCGAGGCCGAGGATTTCGCCCTCGTGGACCGCGAAGGACACGTCGCGAACCAGGGGAGGCGACTTCAGGCCGGTCACTTCCAAGGCGACCGGGGCGGCCGGTTTCCCCGCCGTCGCCGGCGCGCGGTTATAGATGCCGCCGAGGTCGCGGCCGACCATGTGGCGGATCAGCTCCGCTTGGGTCAGCGACCCGGTCGGATGGGACGCCAGCACCGTGCGGCCTTCCCGCATGATCGTGACGCGGTCGGTGATTTCGAACACTTCCTCCAGCCGGTGGGAGACGAAGATCAGGCCGGTCCCGCCGCTTCGAAGTCGGGTCATGATGTCGAACAGGCGGTCCACTTCGATCGGGCTGAGCGATGCGGTCGGCTCGTCGAAGATGATCAGTTCGGCCCCGACGCCGAGCGCCTTGGCGATCTCGACAAGCTGGCGCTGGGCGGCGGACAGGCGCCGGACCTTGATGTCGAGCGGCAGGACGTCTTCCTGGCCGAGCGTCGCCAGCAGCTCGGCCCCCCGGCGGTGGAGACCGGCATAGGAGATGCCGGCGCCCTTGCGGCCGAGTTCCGGCAGGAAGATGTTCTCGGCCACCGACAGGTCGGGGACGAGGCTGGTTTCCTGCATCACGATGGCGATACCGTGGTCCAGCGCGTCGCGGGTCGAGCGCAGCCGGAGCGGCTGGCCGCGATAGACCAGCTGGCCCTCGTCCGGGATGACGTGGCCGGTGATCACCTTGGACAGCGTCGATTTGCCGGCGCCGTTGGCGCCGAGCAGGCCGTGGACCTCCCCCGGCAGCAGGTCAAGATGAGCGCCGGCCAGCGCCCGCGTGCGGTCGAAGGTCTTGGCGATGCCGGTCGCGGTCAGCAGCGGATCGCGGATGGTCATGAAGGATCGTCCTTGGAATAAACGCCCCGGACCGGGATGACCGGGGCGTCTGTCGGCGAAGGGCTACTTCACCTCGTTGGCGAAGACGGTCTCCCTCACCGTGGGAAGCACCTTGTCGATGTTCTCGCTGGTGACGGTCAGGATCGGGACCGAAATTTCCTTCTCGACGCTTTGGCCCGCGATGTGGCTCATCATCGCTTCGCCCGACTTCTGGCCCATCAGGTAGGGCTGCTGCATGCCGGAGGCGACGATCTGGCCGGACTTCAGCAGATCGACGAATTCCGGGATGCCGTCGAACGCCGCGACCAGGATCTGGCCGTCGCGCCGGGCCGCCTTGATCGCGCGGAGTGCCCCGATCGCCGGCTGGTCGGTCTGGATGAACAACCCGCGCATGTCGGGGTTGGCGGTCAGCATGTCCTGGGTGAACTTGAACGTCTCGTCCGCGGTGTAGGACTGCATCTGCTGCAAGCCGGCTTCCTTGGTCTTGACGCCGCCTTCGACCAGCCCGTCGCGGAAGCCCTGGGTACGCGCCTGACCGTTCTTCCGCGCCTGGGAGATCGTGATCAGCCCGACCGAGCCGCTTTCCCAACCCTTCTTCTTCAACGCCTGGGCGAGTGCGACGCCGACGCCCTTGGCGCCTTCGTAGTTGTTGGAGATGATGAAGGAGACGTAGTCGCCGCTGTTGGTGCCGATATCGGCGACTACCACCGGGATGCTGGCCCGCTTCGCCAGTTCCAGCACGCTGGGGGCGGTGGACGAGTCGGTCGGCGAGATCACGATGCCGGCGACGCCCTTGGCGATGGAGTCCTGGGCGTTCTGAAGCTGGGTCTGCGGGTTGTTGCGGGAATCCAGCGCCAGGAACTCGTAGCCCTTTGCTTTGGCAGCGGATTCGACGCCCTTGGACAGATAGCGCCAGAACGGCAGGTCGAGGCCGGGGGTCAGGTAGACGATTGATTTGGATGCCGCCCGCGCCGGGACAGCCAGCGGTGCTACGCCGGCCACAAGCGCGGCGCCCGCCGCAAGCTGGATGAAGCTGCGTCTTTTCATTGCTTTCCTCCCTGAAGTTATTTTTGTTTGACACTTGCTGGTTGCGGAAGCGGTGCACGCTTTGCCGGGACTTATTCTTGCTTTTTGTGTTGGTCCTCATTGCTGAAGTTATCAGCATACCAGTTTATGGTCACAACTTTGGGGGAGGCTGTCAAGCGACCCTTCGGCGAAGGGTGAGGCGGGATGTTGACTCCCCGATCACGGCCGCAGGAGTCATGATTTGTCATCATTTCCGGTTGCTCCACCGCTTGGCCGGCCGGCGCCGCTGGGCCAAAGCTCCGGCGGGAGCAGCGTGTCGCCGTCGTCGAAATAGGCCAGCGCGTCGCTGAGATCGTGGATTTGGCCGGAGAGTTCGGGATGACGGGTGAGCAGGTGCTCGTAGCAGAAGAGCTTGCGGCGAACCACGGCGCGGGTGGCTTCGTTGGCGGCGGCGCGGGCTTGGGCGGATGCCTTGGCCGGTGAGTCGGGTTGCGGTTCGGGAGCGGGCATGGGTTCGACCGGAGGCGGGAGTTCGGGCGGCATTGGCGGGTCGAAGACCGTTTCCGGGGTGAACTCCACGCCGGTTGCCTCGGCCTCCATGTCGTCCTCCCCGCACTGGCGCATTTCCTCCAAGGCTGCGGCGATGCCGCTGGAGCGCTTTGCCGTGGTGGGGACGAGTCCGCGCAGGCGGGCGATCATGTCGATGGCGCGGAGTGCGGCGAAATCGTTCTTCCGCGCCATGGCGTCGATCATCACGCGCTTGAGACCGCCGACGAGCTCGTCAAGTTCGCCCTGACGCTGATCCTCTCTGGCGTAGGTCAGGTCGGCGACACGGGCCACGACCTGCGGTTCCTTCATCAGCCGCGATCCCGTCTGGCGTGCGCTGTCCCAGGCATAGCCCGCCAGCCGGGCCGCATCGGTCAGGGTGGTGCCGGACGCTACGTGGCGGGCGAAGGCTTCCTGCCGGTGCGGGAGGGCTGGGAGCGGGCATGACGAGAGCGTTTCGGCTGATGCTTCAGCAGATTGGGACATGGCGGGCGCTTTCCGGGAGTTGATAAAGGATATTTATCCTAGATCGGAAAGGACGTCAATCCTGATGTCGCCTCGCGTCAAACTCGCTTGTTCAGGCGTGGATCGTAGAGCCATTTACGGATTTTGCGGGCACTGATCCGCGCGCAGTCCCGGTGCTGCGGGTTGATGAGGACATTGAATTCCTCCGGAACGATCACGGAAGGGACAAGGAGGAGCGCGGCTGTGCCCGAACGTATCCAGTTCGTGCCGAACTCGATGCTTGCCCGCCCTGCTGGCTCGGCGTCCCAGCCAACTGCCAGTTGGGCAGCACTCGTCACCTGCGCATCGGCCCAGAGGTCGTCCGGGACAGTCACTTCGATAAGATAACGGTTGAGGGGCAAGCGGCCGGCGTTCAGGTGGACCACGGTTTCCAGGCACGCCAACGCCCGCGTTTGCGACGCATAGACTACGGCTATGCCAACCGGATTCCAGCGGCCTCCGGTCGCTTTTGCACCAGCGCCTGACAGGTCGTCGGCTTCATAGGCTGGTGTGTCGGTACCGATCCGCCAGACCGTCCGATTCAAGCGTATGCCCCGCTCTGCACCTGCGCGAGCGTCGTGGACACGAGAGCTTGACCCTCCATGGTGTCCATGAGATCGATGGGACGCGTGCCGCCTAAAGCAGGGACGGGATCATTGAGCCAGCGGGACATCCAAGCGGCGGCGTCGAAGCCTTCCGGATTGCCCGACTCCAGGATTATCGCCTCCA
>NZ_JCACHA010001037.1:0-5940 GCF_059503625.1 Skermanella sp. | reverse complement strand
TCTTAACCAAGTTGTTCTCCAAATCATACTCAAGGCACTCGCGTTCTGTACGGGAAATATTGGCAGGTATCAGCCAAGCAGCAAGCCGAACGTCATGATGCCGATGCCTTGCCACTCCCATAACCATATATTTCGCGTCAACGGCGATTTC
Source organism: Skermanella sp. (assembly GCF_059503625.1). NCBI lineage: Bacteria > Pseudomonadati > Pseudomonadota > Alphaproteobacteria > Rhodospirillales > Azospirillaceae > Skermanella > Skermanella sp. The sequence goes on along the minus strand of NZ_JCACHA010001037.1, from coordinate 5,789 downwards.
GACGGCGACAGAAACATCTTCGCCTTCTTCTGAGCCGCACTTTTTGTCTCTTTTATCATCACGATAGTTTCACTGTGAAGGGAGAAATTGGCTAGTGCTATGGAATGAGTAATTACTCATCGCAGCAGCTCATATGCGATTAGAGTACCAGAGCACCCCCCTCCCGCTGATTGGGTGGTCGCAATTGTGCTCAAAAGCAGTAGATATAGCACCGTCGGGAGAAGAGGCGAGTTGGGGTGCCGGCCTCCTGCCGGACCGTACTGTACGAATCTATCAAGGTTCCGGTCAATTTCGGTCGATCGTATCACAATTGAGCAATCACAATGCTTCGCCACAAAGTACTGTGGAGCCTCGGTTCATATCCGATTGAAAGCTCGTTTCATCGTAATTGGCCTGATAAAATTACAAAGTTACCGTGGAAGGTCAATGGGAACACTGCAACTCGACTGCCTTCGTCTAAGCGTGTTGACATTGTACCTGTGCTGCATGCGCAGGGCGAAAGTGGTATAACTAAGTGGGCACAAATGCTACGTCAAACTTTAGGTACTGTATTGTCGAGCTACCGTGGTATAGCCTCAATGACAGCGACCGATATCACTGGAACGACGGCTGGGAATTCTTGCTTGGTGTTGGCGCCTCATGCCGATGATGAAACTTTTGGATGTGGTGCAACGATACTTCGCAAGCGTGCATTGTCAACTCCAGTTAAGGTCGTGATAGCGACAGATGGCCGGCACTCGACTAAGTCCTCGATCATCTCACCCGATCAACTGGTAGAATTGCGTCGGCAGGAAGCGCTGGTAGCCTGTTCGCATCTCGGGGTCGAATCTGACGACGTTACATTTCTAAATTTCGAGGATGGAACGCTACACGCCCATTTGCCCGACTTGGTCTCAGTGCTCTCGATGTTGATTGAGAGATTCCGGCCGGCGGAGATTTTAGTGACATCATCTCAAGATGGACATCCGGATCATCGTATGCTGAACAAAGCGGCATATGAGGCGGCAGAGAGCCGGACGGATATCCGATTATTGGAATACCCAATTTGGTTCTGGCATCCCAGTTCCTGGATCTCGCGCCAGGAGTCGCCCGTCAGCCAGGCAAACAACCTGTTTATACGGCCGATTTCTGAAATAATGCGAATGCGCCGCTACCGGGTACAAGCACATCCTTATCTTCCGCAGAAGAAAGAGGCAATGGGCGCATACGCTTCTCAAGTCACTAATTTGACGGGGGAGGTGGATTGGTCGATGATGGCGCCTTGGATGCTTAGAAATTTCACTTGGAATAACGAAATTTTTTTTGAAAGACGCGATTGGCGAACGATTGACAGAATGGTATGATGTTGGCGTTAATATTACTCCGCTATATTGCTTGAGATATCATATTGAGCTGATATCTCAAGCACTTGCCGTTCACTGGATATTGAACTGCGTCGAACCTGCCTGAGGGCAATTCAATTGAATAGCACCGCCATGACGGAGTAATCGGTTTAGAACCTGCTTGCAGGCATGTCGCCCTTCGCCGTGGCAGTCGGGATGCGACTTTAGATGCCGTAATGGGCCTCAGCGGGGGACAGCTATGGACGACTATGCCGGGATCGACGTGTCGTTGGAACAGAGCGGCGTGTGCGTGGTGGATGCGACGGGCAAGATGGTGTGCGAAGCCAAGGTGGCGAGCGAGCCGGAGGCGGCGGTCCGCTTCTTCGGCCAGCTCAGTGTGCCGGTGACGCGCATTGGGCTGGAGGCTAGTCCCCTGTCACAGTGGCTGCATGCCGGGCTGAGCGGGTCGAGCGCAAGCTCCTGCAGAGCAAGTTGCGCGATGTGGAGTTCAGCATCCGCGGCATTCTGCGCGGCTTCGGGCTGAAGGTTGGCGAGGTGAGCAAGGGGCGCTTGCGGCACGGGTCGAAGAGCGGATCGCCGGGCACGCGATGCTGGAGGCGGTGGTCGGTGCCATGCTGACGGCGCGGACCGGCTTGCACAGTGAGTTCATGCGTCTGCACCGGCAAGGCAAGTGCTGGCGATCGTGCGGGCGGACAACGTCTGCCGGCGGCTGATGACGGTGCCCGGTGTCGGAGCGCTGGTCGCGGTGACTTTCAAGGCGACCGTGGACGATCCGGCGCGCTTCACCTCATCCAAGGCAATGGGTGCGCACTTCGGGCTGACACCCAAGAAGTACCAGTCCGGCGAAACCGATGTGACGGGTGGCGTCAGTAAAGTTGGTGACGCCATGGTGCGGAACGCCCTGTACGAGGCGGCCAACGTGCTGCTGAGCCGGACGACACGCTTTTCGACACTGAAGCGTTGGACCCTGGACGTCGCTAGGCGCTGCGGCGTGAAGCAGGTGAAGGTCGCCCTGGCGAGGAGGCTCGCGACCGTGTTGCACCGTATGTGGGTGGATGGCAGCGTATTCCGCTGGGGTAAGGAGACGCCGGTGGCCGCGTAAGCGGATCACCAGGTAATAGTTTGGGGCAGGATCGGTAGGGTCTTGCCTCGGTGAGGTCCCGTCGCCGGGACGCGGAAACCAATGAGGCCGGAAGTAGTGCTGTTGAATTCCCTGTTAGGGTGAACCACGCGCCTTGGATTGTCCCGCTGGCTTCCCTTATCTGACTGCATGGTGTGGCGGCCTCAGTGCTGACCACGGACGGAAGCGTGAAGCCGGCGATGAGACAGTCACTCGGGGACTTGACACCCAACGGCCCATTACGGAAGAGATTCATGCGCGTGAAGTGCCCGGTGGGGACCGCCGAGTCGAGACCCATGGTGTTGAGCCAACAGAGCTCCCGATCATGCAAGCCACCGGCGAGCAGGAGTGCTGCCGAAGATCCCACTGCCCGAGGAAACGCTCGTCCTGCCGCGAGGCGCGGATCGCCTGCGCCATCCTGCGGCGGAAAACGTCCATGACACCGTCGGCGTCGTACCGGCTATGCATGAAGCCGCGTCCAGTGGGTTTCCATCGCTCGCTTGCAGTCAACCGGGATGAGGCTGATGTGCTGTGGTGGCACGGCATGGAATGATCTACTCCGAGGGACTTCAGACCTGTCATCATAACACTTGGTCTGAATTAATGCCCACGTCTTCAAAAAATCCTAAGCAACTAGAATTTTAAAGTAAACTCTAAAGAAATGTTTTCTATCGTCGTGGCGCAAAACTTCGCATTTTGTGGATATGCCGGTCGGATTTGTGGGCATGTGCGCTGAACCTACTATCCCTTTGTGAAAGTCCCGTAAACGTTTAACATAAACCGAACGATTCATATTTCCTGTAATTTCAATCAAATAATGCATCGGTGGAAAATGGTGGTAAAGCCATTTGTCAGTTAGACATATAATTACATATGGTACGGTCAGAGAGTACCGCTCCGGTATACTAACCTAGAAACCAGAGCCTTAGTATAAATAGAACGTTTAATCTCCTTGAAACTTGTTTATCGTCGTGGCCGAGAAACGCCACACTTAACTCTACAAAATGCACATCCAGAAGAACATGATCTCGCATCACATTGAGGGTTGAAAATACCATGTTAAAACCAATGATCAGCAGCGCCCAATTCGACGGTATATCCAAAATTACGAGTTTAACAAATATAGATTGTTGTTTTGAAGATTTATCTACCAGACGATCGAGCGTCGTGAAGAGGCTATTCGATATTTCGATATCATTAGCTATTGTAGGTTTTTGCCTGCCGCTTATGATGATAGTGTATATGATTACTGCACTTGACGGCGGTCAAGCGATCTATGCCCATAAACGTATTGGACGGCACGGCAAAGAGTTTCCCTGCTATAAATTTCGCAGCATGCGAAAGAACTCCGATCTTTTTCTGGCGCAATTGATTGCAACTGATCCGCAGATCGCGGAAGAATGGCAGCAGTCGCGTAAATTGAAAGTTGACCCACGTATAACACGCTGGGGACATTTTATGAGAAAGAGTAGTTTGGACGAGCTTCCACAGTTGTTCAACGTTCTTTTCGGTGACATGAGTCTTGTAGGTCCTCGTCCAGTTACGCATGATGAGCTTGATAGGTATGGTGAAAATGCTATCTATTATCTGAGTGTCAGACCTGGCATTACAGGGCAGTGGCAAGTCAGCGGTCGTAGTATGTTGGACTACGATCGCAGAGTTCTACTAGATATAGATTATGTAAAGAACTTATCTCTTGGAAGAGATATCTACATTCTGGTAAAAACATTTTTCGTCGTGATCAAGCAGAGGGGTGCCTGCTAGTTCTAAATTAGTATTTTAATGCTTTGAATTTGGATTGCGCACGGTCATCGCATTCCTCAAATTTAAGATTTGACTTTGTAATATAATTAAAGGAACAAAGCAATGAGCCACGAGGTAAATGGGGAGAATAAGTTGCGTATTCTCAGTATATGTCAAGCTTATGGAGCTGGGGTATTAAAGGTTCTGTCACAAATAATTTCTTCTTTGGGTAGCGACAATTTTGAGCATCATGTCGTTTGGAGTCAAAGGGAAGAAACTCCAGCAGACTGGCGTCGCAATTTTTCGACAGAGGTAAGATTTCATCGATGGGAATGCCAACGGCAAATCAACCCTATCAAAGATCCAGTGGCACTATACCAGTTGCTCAAGATCATCCGGCAGGTGAAACCTGATCTGATCCATGCACATTCGTCGAAAGCAGGGCTGGTGCGTCTGCTCAGACCTTTTCTTCCGAGTATCCCCATCATATACACCCCACATGCCTTCAGCTTTCTCCAACCGGTCGGGCAATGGCAAAAGCTGGCTTACATGAGCGCCGAATGGGTGCTCGCGCGCTTTTCCTCGGACATTATAGGTGTATCGGCCAGTGAAGCGGATAGTGCGCGGAAACTGGGATTGGCCAGCACATATATCAGTAATATGTGCGATGTAGAAGCAATCTCTCACATAGTCAGCAACTTGCCGCCTAAAGCCAGGCCAAGAAGACCTTTAGTCGGCATGGCGGGGCGAGGTATGCCGCAGAAGAATCCAGGCCTGTTCATCGATGTGGCGCGCCGCATGGAAGGGGAGGTCGATTTCCTGTGGATTGGCGATCTCCGAGAGCAATACCTGATCGATGCGCCAGCCAATCTGACTGTGACCGGCTGGCTCGAGTGGGAGCAAGTCATAGCCCGAATAGCGCAGTTGGATATATATCTACACACGGCACTATGGGAAGGGATGCCGATGACAGTGCTCGAGGCTATGGCGACCAAGCGTCCTGTAATCGCTTATCCTGCACAAGGCACTATCGAGGCCGTTCAGCAAGGTGTGACCGGTTTGCTCACGTCCGACTCGGACGGCTTTGTTAATCTCATTCGCTTGATGCAGAAATTCCCAGAAATGGCGGACGCTTTTGGGCAACAAGGGTACAACATGGTGACCAAGAATTTTGGGCCGGATATGTTCGCCAAGCAGTGGACGGCTGCTTACGTCACTCGAATTTTGGCAGCTAGCTCAAACAAGTTGACACCGTCCTTGCCTATCGTGGATGTCCGTTAGAAATTCAGTGTCTATTTCGTAAGGGAGCCTGACGAGATCTGGCAAGCGAGGACACTGGCCTGCTACCCTACCTAGAAGAGTTCTTAACTGCCAACCATGCAAAATAAACAACGTTAGATATACTGTTCACCCGCCGATCTAACGGAGCTTTCAAGTTAATGATCATGTTGTATGTACATTTAATTGTCGTATCGTTGTTGTTGTTGTGGGTTGCTATTCCACTTTCTTCCTTAATAGCGTGTGCCATCTGTGGCGGATGGCGTATTTCGCTAAAAAATTGGATTCTTACTATAGTCCTTACT
>NZ_JCACHA010001036.1:4757-5966 GCF_059503625.1 Skermanella sp. | reverse complement strand
CCTGCCTCTTCGACCCGCGCGAGGACGAAGATCCCCCTCTCGAAGACCCATCCGCCGAAAATCCACCGGAAGCGCCGCTTCCGCCAGCGGAAACCCCGCTCCCGGCGCAGCCGACCGCCGCCTCCGCGCCGGCGAAACCTGCCCCCATCCTCCGGATCCCGCCGGTTCCCCCTCGCGCGCTGGAGGCGTTCGGTATCGACCCGAAGGACTTTCCGACAGTCTGTCCCGCAGAGCCGGACGGCCCCCGATCGCCCTGAAACGGTGCATCGGCGGCAGTCCGGCGGCGAGGCGGCGCGATGTCAGATCTTCCGGCCCGGAATGATGCCGCTGAGCACTTCCTTCGCCGTATCGACCAGGACGCTGCCCTGATCGGGGTCGCCCTTGAGCAGCGTGGACATGAAGGCCTTGGCCTGCGCTACGGTGATGTGGGGCGGCAGGGGCGGCACGTTGGGATCGGTCTTGACCTCCAGCACGACCGGCCGGTCCGACGACAGAGCCGCGTCCCAGGCGGGTCCCATCCGCTCGGGATCGTCCACGTATATTCCCCGCAGCCCGATCAGTTCGGCGAACCTGTGGTAGGGAAAGTCCGGGATCTGCTGGGATGCCTCGAACTTCGGATCGCCTTGCTGAACCCGCTGTTCCCAGGTCACCTGATTGAGGTCCTGGTTGTTGAAGACGCAGACCACCCAGCGGGGATCGGCCCAGTTCCTCCAATACTTGGCGACGGTGATCAGCTCGGCCATGTTGTTCATCTGCATGGCGCCGTCGCCGACCAGGGCTATGACGGGCCGGTCCGGATGGGCGAACTTGGCGGCTATGGCATAGGGCACCGCGGCCCCCATGGAAGCCAGGCCGCCGGACAGCGAGCCCATCATGCCCCGCCGCATCTTCAGGTCGCGGGCGTACCAGTTGGCGCAGGACCCGGAATCGCTGGTGACGATCGCCCGGTCCGGCAGGCGCGGCGACAGTTCCCAGGTGACGCGCTGCGGGTTGACCGGATCGGCCGAGTGCATCGCCCTGGACTCCAGGGTCTTCCACCACGCCGCCACGTTCCCTTCGATCTCGTCGCGCCAGGACCGGTCGGTCTTCTGCTCAAGCAAGGGCAGCAATGCGCGCAGCGTCTCGACGCTGTCGCCGGTCAGGTTGACGTCCATCGGATAGCGGATGCTCAGCATGTCCGGCTTGATGTCGATCTGGACGCCGCGCGCC
>NZ_JCACHA010001036.1:0-4747 GCF_059503625.1 Skermanella sp. | reverse complement strand
AATAGGGGAAGCCCGAGCCGATCATCAGGAGCGTGTCGCATTCCATCATCAAGTCGTAGCTGGGCTTGGTCCCGAGCAGGCCGATAGAGCCGGTCACCCACGGCAGTTCGTCCGGCAGGGCCGCCTTGCCGAGCAGCGCCTTGGCGGCGCCGGCCTGCAATTTGTCGGCGACCGCGATCACTTCGTCGGTGGCGTGCAGCGCGCCGGCGCCGACCAGGATCGCCACCTTCTTGCCGGCGTTCAGCACATCCGCCGCCGAGCGGAGGTCCTCATCGTAGGGGACGATCTTCGGCACCCGATAGCCGACGCCGGAGAACACGGAGCCGTGCTTGCGCGGCGGGTCCTCGTAAGGCATGTCCTGAAGGTCGTTAGGAAGTATCAGCGCCGTGACGCGCCGTTCCGATACGGCGATCCGGACCGCCCGGTCGACCAGATGGCGCACCTGTCCCGGAACCATCGCCTGCTGCACGAAGGCGCCGGCTACGTCCTTGAACATGCTGACGAGGTCCAGTTCCTGCTGGTAGTGCGATCCGACCGCCGTCCTCGCCTGCTGGCCGGCGATGGCCAGGACCGGCATATGGTCGAGACGCGCATCGTAAAGGCCGGTAATCAGGTGCGAGGCGCCGGGACCGGACGTGGCGATGCAGACGCCGAGTTCCCCCGTGAACTTGGCATGCGCGGCCGCCATGAAGGCCGCCATCTCCTCGTGCCGCGCCTGGATGAACTCGATCTTGCCGTCGAACCGGTCAAGCGCGCCCAGCAGGCCGTTGATGCCGTCGCCGGGGTAGCCGTAAACGCGCCGCACGCCCCAATCATACAAGCGCCGCCAGAAGAAATCGCCGACCGTCTGAGCCATCGTCCGTACCTGTCCTGCTGTGTAGCCAGATGAACTCAACAGCCGGATGGACGTCTTGTTTTGTGAAAATGATTTCATCTGCGGCGCCGATGGGGCCGGTCGAACGATTTACAGGTGCAGCCCGGCTTGCCGGACCCGGATCGCCGTACCACACCCGTACGCTTCGATCCTTTCGGCTCGCTCACGGGAGTTTAACCATCGTGCGTCCAATCTCCGTGTGCTTCATCGGGTGGAGCGCTCTGGCGCCGGCGGGATGGGAGTTTGTTTGAGGTGGACGAGTTACGCCGGCTGAAAGCGCTCGACGCTTACGAAATCCTCGATACCGAACCGGAAGCCGCTTTCGACCGGCTGACCGCCGTCGCCGCCGGCTTGTTCGGAACGCCGGTGTCGCTGGTTTCGCTGATCGACGAAACGCGGCAATGGTTCAAGTCCTGCCGGGGACTGGCGGCGACCGAAACGCCGCGCGACATGGCCTTCTGCGATTACGCGATCCGGGCCGACGACGTGCTGGTCGTTCCCGACGCTACCCGTGATCCCCGCTTCCGTTCCAACCCGCTGGTCGTCGGCGAGCCGCATATCCGGTTCTATGCGGGAGCGCCGCTGCGCACGCCCGGAGGGGAAGTGCTGGGCACCCTGTGCGTCATCGATTTCAAGCCGCGCCGCCCGTCGCCGGAAAAGATCCGGCTGCTCGCCCAGCTGGCCCAGGCCGTCGTCGACGCCCTCGAACTGCGCATGGCGCTGGCGCGGCAAGACCGGGAGACCGCCAGGCGCAAGGCGGCCGAGGAGCGGATCGCGCTGCTTCAGTCCGTCGTGCTCTACGCCAACGACTCCGTGCTGATCACCGAGGCCGAGCCGGTCGACGGCGACGGTCCCCGCATCCTCTACGTCAACGAGGCCTTCGCCGCCATGACCGGCTACACGGCGGACGAGGTCGTCGGGCGGACGCCGCGCCTGCTCCAGGGGCCCGGCACCGACCGCGCCACGCTCGACCGTATCCGGTCGGCTCTGGCCGCGTGGCAGCCGATCCGGATCGAGGTGCTGAACTACCGGAAGGACGGGTCGGAGTTCTGGGTCGAACTGGACATCACGCCCATCGCCGACAGCAATGGCTGGTACACCCACTGGATCTCCATCCAGCGCGACACCACCGAGCGCCGCCGTTCGGAGGAGTCGCTGCGCGAGCGCGAGGCGAAGGTGCGCCAACTGGCGGAGCGTCAGGAAGGTCTGCTCGACGCGCTGCCGGCCCATGTCGCATTGCTCGACGCGTCCGGCACGATCGTTTCCGTCAACAAGGCATGGCGGGCCTTCGCGCTGGAAAATGGACTTTCCGGCGGAGGGGTGGCGCTCGGTGCCAGTTATCTTGCCGTCTGCGAGAATGCCAGCGGCACCTGCGCCGAGGAGGCCTTGCCGATAGCCGCCGGCCTGCGCCGGATACTCCAGAGCGACCAGGATTTCTTCAGTCTCGACTATCCGTGCCACTCGCCGCGTGAGGAGCGGTGGTATCGTTTCATGGCGGCGCCGCTGACACCGGGACGGCGCGACGGCGCCGTGGTCATGCATGTCGATATCACCGAGGCCAAGCTGGCGGAGCGGGAGATCATCCGCGCCAAGGCCGAGGCGGAGCGGGCAGGCCGCGCCAAGACGGAATTCCTGGCGACCATGAGCCATGAGATCCGCACGCCGATGAACGGCGTCATCGGGCTGGCCGGCTTGCTGCTGGATACCGGCCTGGACGCAGCGCAGCGCCGGCTTGCCGAAACCCTGCGGGAATCCGCCGACCATCTGCTCCAGATCGTCAGCGACGTGCTCGATTTCTCCAAGCTGGAAGCCGGCCTGATCGAGTTCGAGGAAATCTCCTTCGACCTCGATCAGGTCGTGACGAGCACGCTCGACATGCTGGTGCCGCGCGCCCATGCCGCCGGTCTGGAGATCGGCTATCTGATACGATCCGCCGTACCCGTCCGTCTGGTCGGAGATCCCAGCCGGCTGCGCCAGGTCCTTCTCAACCTGATCGGCAACGGCATCAAGTTCACGGAAAGCGGCGGCGTCCGGCTGGAAGTGGACCTGCTGGGCAGCGACGGCGACGAAGTGCTGGTCGCCTTCTCCGTGACCGATACGGGAATCGGCATCGCCCCCGACCTCATGTTCCGGCTGTTCCGCGAATTTTCGCAGGTCGACGGCAGCACCGCGCGCCGCTATGGCGGGACGGGGCTGGGCCTCGCGATCAGCCAGCGGCTGGTCGCCCAGATGGGCGGCGACATCGCGGTGGACAGCACTGTCGGAGAGGGGAGCTGCTTCCGGTTCGAGGCGCTGCTGCGGCGGGACTGCGCATTCCCGGCCGATATGGCGAACGGTCGGCCGCGAATCGCCCGGGACGGGAGCCTGAAGGGTCTGCGCGTCCTGATCGCCGAGCCCAACCCGGTCGGACGCAAGATCCTGAAGGACCAACTGGCCGAGATCGGCGTATACGCGGAGGCTTTCCCATCGGACGGCGAGGCCCGAATCCATGCCGACCGGATGCTGCGGTTCGGCCGTCCTTTCGACATCGCCCTCGTCAACCTTGAGCCGCATGAAGGCGCTCCGTCGAACGAGCGCAGCGCGGTCCGCCTGCTGGCGGCAACGCGATGTCCGGCCCGTCTTTCGGATGGTCTCCTGGCCGTTCGCCAGTCGGAGTCGTGCGACGCGATCCTCCGGAAGCCGGTCGCCCTTTCGGAACTGGTCCGCTGCCTGGGCGCTCTCAGCGGCCGCACGAGCGATCCGGGACCGGAGGCACCCGGCCGTCCCGCCGCGGTGTCCGCATCTCCGCCGGTAAGGATGCGGGTTCTGCTTGCGGAAGATAACCGGACCAACCAGCTGGTCGCCGTAACCATGCTGGAGCGTCTGGGCTTCCGCGTCGATGTCGCCGCAAACGGGTTCGAAGCGCTCGAGGCGGTGCGCAGCCGGCCCTACGATATCGTCCTGATGGACGTCATGATGCCGGAAATGGATGGGATTGCGGCCACACGGGCGATCCGGGCGCTTCCCGGCGATGCCGCACGCATCCCGATCCTGGCCGTCACCGCCAACGCCTTCGCCCATGACCGGGACTCCTGCTTCGAGGCAGGCATGAACGGGTTCGTGTCGAAGCCCATCGTCGCCGACCGCCTGATGGAAGCGGTCAAGGCGCTGACGCACCCGGATGGCCGGAGCGGAGATGGGGAGGAGTCAGGAACCTTCGATGGTCACGCGGACTTCAGTTCATCCGTTCCGATAACCCTGCTGCGGGACATCGGCCTGGACGGCGTGCAGGAAACGGTGGCCGTCATGATCGAGGAAACGGTGTCGCGGCTGGACCGCATGAAGCGGCTGGCCGACCGGGGAGATACCGGCGACCTCATCCGCGAAGCGCATTCGCTGAAGAGCGCCGCCGGAACTTTCGGGCTGGATGCGCTTTCCGGACTGGCCGGGCATTTGGAAATGGCGCTCCGCCATGACCGCAAGGTCGATCATGGAGCGATCCTCAGCCGGATGAACCGGGCCTTCGTCCAGGGCGAACGTGAACTCCGCCGCTGGGTCGACGGCCTTGAATGAGCCGAACCGCGTGAAAGGCCGACACGTCATGAGCACCCATCCGTCTAGATCTGCGAAACCCGGTCCCGCCGCCCAGCTGTCGCCCCATGATCCGGACTGGTGGCGTGGCGCCGTGATCTACGAGATCTATCCGCGGTCGTTTCAGGATTCCAACGGCGACGGCATCGGAGACCTGCGGGGAATCACGGACCGGCTCGGCTATGTGGCCGATCTCGGCGTGGATGCGATCTGGCTGGCTCCCTTCTTCATGTCGCCTCAGAAGGATTTCGGCTACGACATCTCCGACTACTGCAACGTCGATCCGGCCTACGGCACCCTGGC
>NZ_JCACHA010001035.1:0-5966 GCF_059503625.1 Skermanella sp. | reverse complement strand
GATGTCGTTGTCCATCCAGCGCGTCGGGATCGCCAGATAGTGCGGGTACTTCTCCCGGCTTTCGATATCGGTAGTCACGTCCCCTGCTCCCCTGCCGTGTCTTCGCCTCCCGTCATACACCGTGCTTACCGATCCAGGAAGCTCAGCAATGCCGCGAGCACGGCGCCCGGCGCCTCTTCCGGCAGGAAGTGCCCGCTAGCGATCTCCCGTCCCGTCACGTCGTCCGCCCAGCGGCGCCAGATCTCCAGTGCATCGTAGGGACGTCCGTCCGTGTCATGGCTGGCCCACAGCGCCAGCACGGGGCAGCCGATGCGCCGGCCCGCCTCCCGGTCCGCAGCGTCGTGCATCCGGTCGATGCCGGCTCCCGCCCGGTAGTCCTCGCAGACGGCATGGATGACGCCGGGTTTCCTGAAACAGCGCCGGTATTCCTCGAAGGCGGCGGGGTCGATCGCGTCGGGATCGGCGCACCATCCACGAACCGTCCTGCGCAAATACTCGTCGGGAGCGGCGCCGATCACGGCTTCCGGCAGCCCGTTAGGCTGCGCAAGGAAAAGCCAATGGTACACCGCCAGCGCCATGCCGGCGTCCATCATTTCTCACATATCCAGCGTCGGCACCATGTCCAGAACCGCAAGCCGCGTTATTCTGTCCGGGTGGTCCAGCGCCAGACGATAGGCCACCCGGCCGCCCCGGTCATGCCCGGCCACGGCGAAGCGGCCGAAGCCGAGTTCCGTCATCAGTTCCACCATCGCCCGTGCCATGGCTCGCTTCGAATAATCGCCGTCATGCGGGCCTGAACTGTCGCCGTAGCCGGGCAGGTCGGGGATGACGACGGTGAAGCGCGCAGCAAGTTCCGGGGCGATACGGTGCCATGCCGCGTGGGTTTCGGGATAGCCGTGCAGGAGGAGCAGGGGCGGACCGCTGCCGCCGGTTGCGACCATCAAGTCGCCGCCGGGCAGGGCAACCATCTCGGATGCGAATTTTTTGAACATTGAAACTCCGGGTTCCCAACCGCCGTTGTTGTGAAACACGTCCGTCACCGGAGAGAACACTACGGCCTGCGGAAGAGATGTGAAAATTCAAAAGGTTGATCAGCCGCATGCCGGTCCGTCATACCCCGCCCCCGCCAAACCTCGACGTCGATCTGCTCAGGGCCTTCGCGACGCTGGTGGACACCGGCAGCTTCACCCGTACCGGTGAATTGCTCGGCCGGACCCAGTCGGCGGTCAGTGTTCAGATCAAGCGCCTGGAAGATCTGGTCGGCGCCCGCCTGTGCGACCGCAGCGGCCGCAGCGTCGTCCCGACTCCCGCCGGCGAACAGTTGCTGGGCTATGCAAGGCGTATCCTGTCGATCAACGACGAGGCGGTCGGAAGGCTGGTGATGCCGCCCGTGCGCGGCACCGTCAGGCTCGGCACGGCAGAGGAGTTCGCGTCCCAGTTCCTCGCCGATATCCTGGCCGAGTTCGTCCGTTCCTTCCCGACGGTCACGCCGGAGATCACCGTCGATTCATCCGCCGTCCTGCAATCCGGCGTGGAGGCGGGGCTGTTCGACCTTGTGCTGGTGAAGCACGTTCCCGGCGAAGATCCCGGCACCACCATCTGGCGCGAACCGCTCCACTGGGTCGCGAAGGCCGACTGGGTCGACGTACGGGACGGACCGGTCCCCCTTGCGGTATCGCCGGCACCCTGCCTCTACCGGCGCTTCATGCTCGCGGCACTGGGGCAGATGGGACGTTCCTGGGAGATCCGCTGCACCAGCGCCGCCGTCTCCGCCCTTCAGGCCGCCGTGGTCGCCGGGCTGGGCGTCACGGCGCTGGCGCGCAGCACGATCCTGCCGGGCATGAGGGTGCTGACGCCGGACGAAGGCTTCCCGCCGCTTCCCGACAGCTCGATCGCCTTGGTTCCCCGGTTCGGCGCGGCAACTCCGGCGGCCGAACGGCTGACGCATTTCATCCTGGACCGGATGGCGATCCCGCACATGTCAGGCATACGCAGCGTTAAATGACAATGATGTTGACCTAATTGGCATTAACCGCTTAAATCCACGCATCAATGTGTAATCTTATTTTAAAAACAGCGTTTTCAAATGTCTGAAACAAACAACTCGCCCGTTCTCTTCACCCGCGCCGGTGTTGCTGCCGGAGCCTTGCGGACTCTCCCCGTCGCCACCGGCGGGCTGGCGTTCGGCGTGTTCTACGGCTTCCTCGCGGGACAGAACGGCCTGACGCTGCTGGAAACCGCTTTGATGAGCGCCTGGATCTTTGCCGGCGCGTCGCAGTTCCTGTCGGTCGAACTATGGGGCGATCCTCTCCCCGTCGGCGCCCTCATCGCGACCGTGCTCGTCATCAACGCGCGCCACATCCTGATGGGGGCGACGCTCGGACCGTGGCTTAAGCACATCCCGTCCTGGAAAGCCTATGGCAGCCTGTACTTCATGACCGACGAGTCCTGGGGTCTCAGCGTCGCCGACATCCGCAACGGCGGGCGGGACGCCGCTTTCCTGCTCGGCAGCGGCCTGACGCTCTTCCTGTTCTGGAATACCGGCACGATCCTGGGACGCATCTTCGGCGAGATGTTGCCGGACCTGAACCGCTACGGCATCGATTTCCTCGGCACCGCCTTCTTCGTGGCATTGCTTGCCGGGTTCTGGCGCGGACGCGGCGACCTGATCCCCTGGATCGTCGCCGCCGCCGTGGCCGTGGTCATGGAACGTTACGTACCCGGAACATGGTACATCCTGGGCGGCGCACTGGCCGGCTCTCTGGTGGGAGCATTGCGCCATGTCCGGTGAATACCAAGGTGTCGCCGTCATTGCCCTGATGGGGCTCGCGACCTACGCCACCCGTGCCGGCGGCTTCTGGCTGATCCAGCGCATGCGCCCGTCTCGCTTCCTGGAGGTCTGGCTGGGCCAGATCCCCGGCGCCGTCTTCGCCGCCTTGTGCGCCCCCTTGGTGCTGAACTCCGGCCCGGCGGGTTGGGTGGCGGGGCTGCTGACCCTCGCCGTAGCCCGCCTGAGCGGCAATTTCCTGGCCGCGATGGCGACGGGTGTCGCCGCCATCGCCTTGCTGCGCCTCATATAACCGACATCAGTGCGTCCGTCACCGCATCCGGTTCCTCGACCATCATCATATGGCCGGAGCCGTTCAGAACCACGGTCCGCGCACCGGGTATCTTCCCCGCCAGCGCCCGGCCGGCCTTGGCCGGCGTCATCCGGTCGGACGCTCCCAATATCAGGGTCGCCGGACACCGGATGTCCGGCACTCCCTTCCAGGCATTGCAGGCCGCCAGATCGTTGGCGAGCACTCCCGGACGCGCCTGCCGCATCAGTCTCAGCCCCGCGCCGATCTGCCACAGGCCGGGGGCGGCCGAAGCGCCGCGATGGGTGCCGAAGCCCCAGCCGATCACCATAGCGATGGCCTTGTAGTCGTTGGCCGCCGCCAAGGCCAGCAGGTCCGGATGGACCGGCATCCGCTCCGCGACGCCGAGCAGCGCCAGCGCCCGCACCCGCTCCGAATGCCGCGTCGCGGCCTCCAGCGCCGTGATCGCCCCCATCGAGTGGCCGGCCAGCGCCGCCTGTTCGAAGCCCGCCGCGTCGATCAGCTTCGGAACCCAGTCGGCCAGTGCCTCGATCGTCGCCAGGGGCCCCCCGCCGGAGCGCCCATGGCCCGGCAGATCGATTGCAAGCACCGAGCGTCCGTGATGGGCGAGATACCGTGTCTGAAGGCTCCAGACGGAATGATCCATGCCGGCGCCATGGATCAGCACGGTCAGCGGCAGACTACGGTCAAGAGCCTTCCCGCCGGTGGAGGCGAACACGGTGTTGCCTGAAACGGTGAGTTCCATGGCCGGTCAACCCTTCTGCGAGGCGCGCAGCGCCTGCCGAAGGTCGGCGATCAGGTCGCCGGCATCCTCCAGCCCGACCGACAGGCGGATCATTTCCTCGCCGATCCCTGCATCGGCCAGCGCTTGGGCATCCATCTGCTGGTGCGTCGTGCTGGCGGGATGGATCACCAGCGACTTGGCGTCGCCGACATTGGCAAGATGGGAGAACAGCCGAAGCGCCTCGATGAACCGCCGCCCCGCATCGCGCCCGCCCTTGATGCCGAATGTGACGATCGACCCGGCGCCGTTGGGCAGCAGCCGCTTCGCCAATTCATGGTCCGGATGGCCGGGCAGGTCGGGATGGCGGACCCACGCGACTGCATCGGAACCCTCCAGGAACTGCGACACCCTGCGGGCATTGTCGACATGGGCACGCATCCGCAGCGGCAGCGTCTCGACCCCCTGAAGGATCTGGAAGGCGTTGGTCGGGCTCATGCAGGCGCCGAAGTCGCGCAGACCCTCGGCCCGCGCCCGCATGATGAAGGCCGCCGGGCCGAATTCCTCGGCGAAGTCGATGCCGTGGTAGCCGGCATAGGGCTCAGTCAGCGTCGGGAACTTGCCCGAACCCTCCCAGTCGAACCCACCGCCATCCACCAGCGCACCGCCGATGGCGACGCCGTGCCCGCCTAGCCATTTGGTCGCCGAATGCATGACGATGTCGGCGCCATGCTCGAACGGCCGGCACAGGTACGGCGTGGTGAAGGTGCTGTCTATCATCAGCGGCACTCCGGCCGCGTGCGCGATCGCGGCGACTGCCGGGAGGTCCAGCACCTCGAGACCGGGATTGCCGATCACCTCGGCGAAGACCAGCCGCGTTTCCGGCCTGATCGCGGCGCCGAATGCCGCAGGGTCGCGCGGATCGACGAAGCTTGTCGTGATGCCGAAGCGGGGCAGGGTATGGGTGAACAGGTTGTGGCTGCCGCCATAGATGGCCTTGGACGCGACGATGTGCCCGCCGGCTCCCATCAGCGTGACGATGGCAAGGTGCAGTGCCGCCTGTCCGCTGGCGGTGCAGACGGCGCCGACGCCGCCCTCCAGCGCCGCGATCCGCTCTTCCAACACCGCCACCGTCGGGTTGGAGATCCGGCTGTAGATATGACCGGGGCGCTCCAGGTTGAACAGAGCCGCCGCATGGTCGGTATCGCGGAAAACGTAGGAGGTCGTCTGATAAAGCGGGACGGCGCGGGCGCCTGTCGTTGGATCGGGCTGCTGTCCGGCGTGCAGGCTCAGCGTGTCGAACTTCAGAAACGGGCTGTCGGACATTGCGCCGTTCTTCCTCCCCGAAGAATCTGGCCCGAAGAATCTGCGGGCAAAAAAGATGAGGGCCGCTTGGTGCGGCCCTCTTTCTTTATTGCCTCGCCTGCTCAACTCGAGCGATGAACCGGAGCCTATTGTGTCAAATCACCGCAGTCAAGCAGGTTGGTTGCATCGGCCATAGGTTACATGTCTTTCCGCTTAATGTCCCCGACTGGCTGGGCAGCCGGGGGCTGCTTGGCGGCCTCGGGCGGCGGCGGTGCGGCAGGGGGAGGGGCCGGCGGAACGTTGCGAATCTTCAACTCGCGATAGACGGTCTGTGTGATGTTCATCAACTGGTCGCGGTCCAGCCGGCCGATCAGCGCATAGGCGATCGATCCCTCGACCCAGTAGAACATCGACACGTCGCCCTTCTGGACGAAGCTGAAGGCCGCTTCCTGCCCGGCCTTCGGCGTACCGACGAACAATGTCAGGCGACGCTTGCCATCGTTCTCGTACATGTATTGGGCACCGACGCCCGTTGCGGTCGGCAGCGACCTTCCGCCGATCAGCCGGAAACCGGCGCCCGACAGATCCGGGCCGAAGATCCGGCGTCCCAGCCGTTCCGACAGCCAGCTATCCAGCGCACCCCGGTCCTCGCCACCCATTTCGACCGCGAAACGATTGTCCGACGCGTAGAAGGTATGGGCCTGGACGGCTTCCTGGGCGAAGCTCTGGAGCGGCGGCTGCTGCTGTTCGACCACTGTCGGTTCCGGATCGCGCAGCATCCAGCCACCGGTTCCACCGGCCAGAAGCAGCACGACGGCCGCCGCCATCCGGGCGAAGGGGGA
>NZ_JCACHA010001034.1:0-5974 GCF_059503625.1 Skermanella sp. | reverse complement strand
GCCGAGATCGAGACCGACAAGGCCACCATGGAAGTCGAAGCGGTCGATGAAGGCACGCTCGGCAAGATCATCGTCCAGGAAGGAACTCAGGGCGTCGCCGTCAATCAGGTGATCGCCCTCCTGCTGGAAGAGGGCGAGGACGCCTCCGCGCTGGAAGGCAGCGGCGGTGCCAAGCCGGAAGCCAAGGCCGAAGCCAGCAAGCCTGAAGCCAAATCGGAAAGCGCCGCCCCGGCTCCGGCTCCCAAGAGCAACGGCGCCCAGGCTCCGGCCCAATCTCCCTCCCAGTCCGGCAACCGCATCTTCGCCAGCCCGCTCGCCAAGCGCATGGCCGAGCAGTCCGGCCTGGACCTCTCGCAGATCCAGGGCAGCGGCCCCAACGGCCGCATCGTCAAGCACGATGTCGAAGCCGCCATCTCCGGCGGTACCGCCAAGAAGGGCGCCACGCCGGCTCCAGCTGAAGCCACTAAGACCGAAGCTCCGAAACCCGCACCCTCGCAGGCGGCGGGACAGGCTGCGGCCCAGTCCCCGGCAGCCGTGCTGTCCGCCCAGAAGCCGGCCGGCGTCGATGCCAAGGACTTCTCGACCAAGCTCGGCATCAAGTTCCGCGAGATCCCGAACTCGGGCATGCGCAAGGTCATCGCGCGCCGCCTGACGGAGGCCAAGCAGACCGTTCCGCACTTCTACCTGACCATCGATCTTCAGATCGACCAGCTCCTGAAGACGCGGGCCGAGCTGAACGGCCGGTCGGACGAGTACAAGCTGTCGGTCAACGACTTCGTGATCCGGGCCACCGCGCTAGCGCTGAAGAAGGTGCCGGCCGCCAACGCCGCTTGGACCGACGATGCGATCCTCCAGTACGAGAACGCCGACATCTCGGTTGCCGTTGCAACCCCGACCGGCCTGATCACGCCGATCATCAAGGCGGCGGAGACCAAGGGTCTGGTCGAGATCTCCAACGCCATGAAGGATCTGGCCAAGCGCGCCCGCGACGGCAAGCTGAAGCCGGAGGAGTTCCAGGGCGGCACCTTCTCGATCTCCAACCTCGGCATGTTCGGCGTCCGCGAGTTCGGCGCGATCATCAACCCGCCGCAGGGCTGCATCCTGGCGGTCGGCGCCGGCGAGCAGCGCCCGATCGTCAAGGACGGCGCCCTGGCCGTCGCCACGGTCATGAGCTGCACGCTGTCGGTCGACCACCGCGTGGTGGACGGCGCGGTCGGTGCCGAATTCCTCGCCGTCTTCAAGAAGCTGATCGAAGATCCGCTGTCGATGCTGCTCTAACGGGAGAAAGCCTGTGGCTGATACTCAATTCGATCTCATCGTCATCGGCGGCGGTCCCGGCGGCTACGTGGCCGCCATCCGGGCCGCACAGCTCGGCATGAAGACTGCCGTCGTCGAGCGCGAGCACCTGGGCGGCATCTGCCTCAACTGGGGTTGCATCCCGACCAAGGCGCTGCTGCGCTCGGCCGAGGTTTCGCACCTGCTGCACCACCTGGACGAATACGGCTTTTCCGCCAAGGAAGTCAGCTTCGACCTTGCAAAGGTGGTCAAGCGGTCGCGTGGCGTCGCCTCCCAGCTTTCGGGCGGCGTCAAGCACCTGCTGAAGAAGAACAAGGTAACCGTCATCGACGGCCATGCCACCCTGCTCGGCAAGGGCAGGATCAAGGTCGAGAAGGACGGCACGACCACGGTCGGCGAGTTCGAGGCGAAGCACATCATCGTCGCGACCGGTGCCCGCGCCCGCGAATTCCCGAACATGAAGGCCGACGGCAAGCTGGTCTGGACCTATCGCCACGCGATGGTCCCGGACAGCATGCCGAAGTCGATCCTGGTCATCGGTTCCGGCGCCATCGGGATCGAGTTCGCCAGCTTCTACCTCAACATGGGCGCCAAGGTCATCGTGGCCGAGATGGTCGACCGCATCCTCCCTGCCGAGGATGAGGAGATCAGCGCCATGGCCCGCAAGTCGTTCGAGAAGCAGGGCATGAAGATCTACACCGGCGCCAAGGTCGGTGAGTTCAAGAAAGGCGCCAACGACGTCACGACGACGATCGAGGCCAACGGCAAGACCGAGACGATCACGGTCGACCGCGTCATCCTGGCCGTCGGCATCGTCGGCAACGTCGAGCATATCGGCCTCGAGAACACCAAGGTGAAGACCGAGAAGTCCCACATCCTGGTCAACGAGTGGCTGGAGACCGACGAGCCCGGCGTCTACGCGATCGGGGACGTGGTCGGCGCACCCTGGCTGGCCCACAAGGCGAGCCACGAAGGCGTCATCTGCGTCGAGCACATCGCCGGCATCAAGGAAGCCCATCCGATCAACGTCAGCAACATTCCGGGCTGCACCTATTCGCACCCGCAGGTCGCCAGCGTCGGTCTGAGCGAGGCCAAGGCGAAGGCCGCCGGCTACGAGGTCAAGGTCGGCCGCTTCCCCTTCATCGGGAATGGCAAGGCCATCGCGCTGGGCGAGCCGGAAGGCATGGTCAAGACGGTGTTCGACGCCAAGACCGGCGAGTTGCTGGGCGCCCACATGATCGGGGCCGAGGTGACGGAGCTGATCCAGGGCTACGGCATCGCCAAGACCATGGAGACGACGGAAGCGGAACTGATGCACACCATCTTCCCGCATCCGACGCTTTCCGAAATGATGCATGAGTCAGTGCTGGCCGCCTATGGCCGGGCTATCCATTACTGATAGCCCACCGACTTTAGTATCGGTGCGTTGGGCGCCGCCCGCAAAGGCGGCGCCCGCTTCAAATTGCACCTTGATGTCTTCGCCGAAGCGGTACACTTCTGGCACAGGCATATGGAGCTAGATGGATCATGACCGCTTCCCCCCCGATCGACCGCGTCCGCCATCCGGAAAAGGCCAAGCGGCCCGACAGCCCGGTTCAGCGCAAACCGGACTGGATCAGGGTAAAGGCCCCAGTATCGACGGAATACAACGAGACCCGCAAGCTGATGCGGGGCCTCAAGCTGAATACCGTCTGCGAGGAAGCGGCCTGCCCGAACATCGGCGAGTGCTGGAAGAAGAAGCACGCGACCTTCATGATTCTCGGCGCCGTCTGCACCCGCGCCTGCGCCTTCTGCAACGTCGCGACCGGCCGCCCCGACCTGCTCGACCCGCATGAGCCTGACAACGTCGCCGAAGCCGTCGGTACGCTGGGCTTGGAGCACGTGGTCATCACCTCCGTCGACCGCGACGACCTGGAAGACGGCGGCGCCGACCACTTCGCCCGCACGATCCGCCGCATCCGCGAAACCGCGCCCGCGACCACGATCGAGATCCTGACGCCCGACTTCATGCGCAAGAAGGGCGCCGTCGAGCATGTCGCGGCAGCGCGTCCCGACGTCTTCAACCATAACCTGGAAACCGTCCCCCGGCTTTATCCGACGATCCGTCCAGGTGCCCGTTACTTTACCTCCCTTAACCTGTTGTCCCGTGTGAAGGAACAGGAACCCGGCATCTTCACCAAGTCCGGCATCATGGTCGGCCTGGGCGAAACCAAGGAAGAGGTAATGCAGGTAATGGACGACCTTCGGGCAGCCGACGTGGATTTCCTGACCATCGGTCAGTATCTCCAGCCCACGCCGAAACATGAGCCCGTCGACCGCTTCGTCACTCCGGACGAGTTCGCCAGCTATGCCTCCATCGCGCGCGGCAAGGGCTTCCTGATGGTGTCCAGTTCGCCGCTGACCCGCTCGTCCTACCATGCCGGCGACGACTTCCGCCGGATGCGCGATGCCCGTGAAGCGAAGCTGGCGGGTGCCGCCGTCTCTCAGGACTGACTATGCCGACACACGCCGAGAAGCGGGTACTGCCCTATACGCCTGAGCAGATGTACGACCTCGTTGCCGATATCGAGAAGTACCCGGAGTTCCTGCCCTGGTGTCTGGCCGCACGTATCCGCAAGCGGGAAGGGAACGTCGTCTACGCGGACCTCATCATCGGCTTCAAGATGATCCGCGAACGCTTCACCTCCCGCGTCGAGCTGCATCCGCCCGACCGCATCAACGTTGCCTATAGCGAAGGTCCGTTCAGCTACCTGAACAATCACTGGATCTTCAGTCCGACCGAGACCGGCGGCTGCCTGATCGATTTCTACGTCGATTTCGAATTCAGGTCGAAGATGCTCCAGAAGATCATCGGCGTGCTGTTCAACGAAGCGGTCCGCCGCATGGTGGCGGCATTCGAAACCCGCGCCCGCCAGCTCTACGGCGACGGGACGGTTCCGGTTGCCACTCCCGACACCACCTCGAACCCGGCCTGACGGCTTCAGAACTTCGTCAGGTTCACGTCCGCCAGCAGGCCGAGCGCGAACCTGACCGTCGCCATCCTCACCGCCGAGCGGTCGCCTGGAAACACGCGCCGCTCGTGCCGGACGCCGTCGCCGCGCCGGGTGATGCCGAAATAGACCAACCCCACCGGCTTGCCCGGCGTTTCGCCGCCGGGACCAGCGATCCCCGTGACGGAGATCGCCACGTCGGCCCGTGAATGCGCGATCGCGCCGGCGGACATGGCCTCGGCGACTTCGGGGCTGACGGCGCCGACGCGCGCAATCAGCTCACCCGGAACGCTCAGCAACTCCGCCTTCGCCTCGTTCGAATACGTGACGAAGCCGCGCTCGACGACGCTGGAGGAGCCCGCGATCTCGGTCAGGGCGCCCGCTATCAAGCCCCCGGTACAGGATTCCGCGGTCGCCACCTTGAATCCGGCAGCCGAGAATCGTGCAAGCACGTCGCGCGCCTGCTCAAGGACGTCTTCTGGGAACATGGGCGGTTCCTCCTTCAGCTTGGCACAAGCGGAGCTTTCTAGCTGGCCGGCAGCCGGATCGTGGCGACGGCCTGCGCCGCGATGCCTTCCCCGCGTCCGGTGAATCCCAGCCGCTCCGTAGTCGTCGCCTTCACGCTGATACGGTCCGACGTGAGATTCAGCAGCTCGCCCATGCGGGCGACCATGGCTTCGCGGTGAGGACCGATCTTCGGCCTTTCGCAGATAAGCGTCACGTCCACATGAGAGATGACGCCGCCGCGCCGTTCCACCATGCCGACGGCGTGGCGCAGGAACAGGGCGCTGTCGGCGCCGCGCCATTGCGGGTCGCTGGGCGGAAAGTGGCTGCCGATGTCGCCTGCGGCCAGTGCTCCCAGAATGGCGTCGGTCAGGGCGTGCAGCCCGACATCGGCGTCGGAATGCCCGTCCAGACGCGCCTCGTACGGCACCTTGACGCCGCACAGCACCACATGGTCGCCGGGGGCGAAGCGGTGGACGTCGAAGCCGAGTCCCGTCCTCACATCGGGTAACATAGCGCTCATCGTCAAGGCGGCCCTCGCCATATCGTCCTGATTGGTCACTTTCAGATTGTCCGCATTGCCATGAACCAGTGCCACCCCAAGCCCCGCGCGCTCGGCCACCGCCGCGTCGTCGGTCAGTTCCGCCCCCGCCAGATCCCGGTGCGCCTTCAGGATTTCCGGGAACCGGAATCCCTGCGGCGTCTGCGCCCGCCACAACCCGGCCCGTTCGACCGTGGCGACGATCATGCCATCGGTGTCGCCGCGCTTCAGCGTATCCGTGACGGGGACCGCCGCAATGGCGGCCGGAACCTCGTTCAGCTTCGTCCGTACCGCATCGATGGTAGCCGCGTCGACCAGCGGCCGGGCGGCGTCATGGATCAGGACGAATTCGGGAACGGGATCGAGCGCCGCCAGCCGCTCCAGCCCCAGCCGAACGGATTCCTGCCGCGTGGCGCCCCCGGCGACCGGTTCAGGCAGGTCGAGACCCGCCACCGCAGCATCGTAAAGCTCCCGGTGCTGAGGCTGGATCACGACCTGAACGCCGTTGACGGCGGGATGACGCAGGAAAGCCCCCGCCGTGTGCCACAGCACGGCGTATCCGCCAAGGTTCTGGTACTGCTTGGGGCGGTCGCCGCCAAAGCGTTCGCCGCTTCCCGCGGCGACAATCAACGCCACACATGAA
>NZ_JCACHA010001033.1:0-5992 GCF_059503625.1 Skermanella sp. | reverse complement strand
CGTCTTGTTAACCATGTTGCGGTACTCATCACCTGCTTTTGTCCCAATTCTGTCCAGACATTGCGGGTCGCTGATGAAATCCTTCCTGAAACGGCATGCACGGGTAATCGCACTGGTCGCGGCAATGGTCCTGATCGTCACGGCGGGACTGACATATGTCTTCGCCTCCGGCGCCGGTACCTTCGGCGCGCTGATCGGCAGGATGGACCGCGCCGAAGTCGCTCAGAGCGTCTTCGCCGACCGGCTGGCGGCTGAAGGCATCGCCTCCCTCCATGTCATGGGCAACCGGATAGAGTTCACCGGCCGCGACGGCGTGAACGGGGTGACGACGGTCCTGTGGACCGACGCCCTGCGTCAGGCTGTCGCGGCCCCCGGCATCGAGATGAACGTCGAGCCGGTCGAGGGCGGGGCGCTGCTCGCGACCAACCGCTGGCTGGACGTCCTGCTGAAGTTGAACATGGTGGGCTTCCTGGCCTTCGCGCTGGTCTTCATGGCCGGCATGATGCGCTCGCCGGTCAAGAAATCGGGCACCGCGTCCTCCGACGTCCGTTTCGCCGATGTCGCCGGGGTGGACGAGGCGCGGGCGGAACTGGTCGAGCTGGTCGATTTCCTCAAGGCGCCGGCCCGCTTCGCCCAACTGGGCGCCGGCATCCCCAAGGGCGTCCTGCTGGTGGGGCCTCCCGGTACCGGCAAGACCCTGCTGGCCCGCGCCGTCGCGGGGGAGGCGGGCGTGCCGTTCTTCCCGGTCACCGGCTCCGACTTCGTCGAGATGTATGTCGGCGTGGGTGCTGCCCGCATCCGCAAGCTGTTCCGCGATGCCCGCAAGCGCGCCCCCTGCATCCTGTTCATCGACGAGATCGACGCGCTGGCCCGTGCCCGTGGCGCCACCTCGCCGTCGGGCGGCCAGATCGAGACCGAGAACACGCTGAACCAGTTGTTGGCCGAGATGGACGGCTTCGCCCGCGCCAGCGGCCTGATCGTGATCGCGGCCACCAACCGGGTCGATGTGCTGGACCCGGCCATCCTCCGCCCCGGCCGGTTCGACCGCCATGTCTTCGTCGGCAACCCCGACATCAAGGGCCGCGCCGCCATCCTGGCGGTCCATGCCGCCAAGGTGGCGCTGCAAGCCGATGTCGATTTGACGGTGATGGCGCGCGGCACTCCCGGCATGTCGGGCGCCGATCTCGCCAACCTGGTGAACGAGGCGGCGCTGCGGGCGGCCCGTGACCGGCGCTTCCAGGTGTCGATGGCCGATTTCGAGCAGGCGCGGGACAAGATCGTCATGGGCGGCGAGAAGGTCACCGTCATGTCGGAGGACGAGCGCCGGCTGACGGCGTTCCACGAGGCCGGCCATGCGCTGGTCGCGTGGCGCTCCGCCCATTCCGATCCGGTGCATAAGGTGACCATCGTGCCGCGCGGAAGGTCGCTGGGCATGATGGTCCGGCTGCCCTTGGAAGACCGCTTCTGCCTGTCCAGGGCGCGGCTGGAAGCCGAACTGGACGTGACGATGGGCGGCAGGGCCGCCGAGGAGATCGTGTTCGGCAGGGAGTTCGTCACGACCGGAGCCGCCGGCGATATCCAGATGGCGACCGACATCGCGACTAAGATGGTCACGACCTGGGGCATGTCCGACCGATTCGGCATGGTGGCCTACGGCCGGGGAGCCGCACCGGCGGCTGCAACAGCCGCGCGGACGCCCCAGGGCGAGGCCGGCGCCCTGTCGCCCCAGATCGCCGAGGAAGTGCGCGGCATCATCGACGCGGCATACCGCCGCGCACACGACCTCCTGACCGCCGATCTGGCGCGCCTTTACGAACTGGCCGATGGCCTGCTGCGGGAAGAAACGCTGGACGCCGCCGCCGTCCGCGCCATCTTCGAACGCCCCGAGTATCGTGCCGGGGAGACCGGCGCGGATGCGGCGGCGACCAAGCCGCCGCTTGTCGGGGCCGATCCGGAACATTATGAGTTAGCCTGACCGGCGCCGCTTGGTAAGGCGCCCCAGGGTCTACAATTAAGGTGTCCTGAATGAAGAAGTTTCTCCTGGTGGCCGCCGCCGGCCTCGCATTGGCCGGGTGCGCCACCGATCAGACCAAAGGTCCTGCAACGACCGCCGCCGAAGCCGCTGCCGTTCCCGCCATCGCCCTGGACGACAGCGACAAGGCGATCATCGACGCGACGCTGCAAACGGCGTCGAAGGCCATGGTCGGCAAGCCCGTGGCCTGGACCAACCCGGCCACCGGCAAGAACGGCGCCGTCACCATCATCCGCCAGGGTTACACGCGTGACGGCAAGCTCTGC
Organism: Skermanella sp.; assembly: GCF_059503625.1. NCBI lineage: Bacteria > Pseudomonadati > Pseudomonadota > Alphaproteobacteria > Rhodospirillales > Azospirillaceae > Skermanella > Skermanella sp. The sequence goes on along the minus strand of NZ_JCACHA010001033.1, from coordinate 3,694 downwards.
CAGGAATTCCATCTGGTCGCCAACACCAGCGCCGCCCGCGCCCAGCAGGTCGGCAAGGCTTGCCGCAGCAACGGCAAATGGACGCCGGAAGGCGGCTTCACGCTGGGAAGCTGAAGCCTCTATCCTTCGGCGTTACGACAGCAGGCCGCGCAGCCGGTACAGCTCCTCCAGCGCCGCCTTCGGAGTCAGGTCGTCCGGGTTTATCGCCGCCAGGGCCTGTTCGACAGGTGAAGGTCCGGCGGGGGATGCTGCGGCCTCCGGCTCCTTGCGGCGCAAGGCGACGCTGAACAGCGGCAGGTCGTCGGCCAGACGGGCGACGCTGCCGGCCTGATCGCCTTTCTCCAGGATCTCCAGCACCTGTTCGGCCCGCGCGATCACCGCTTCCGGCAGGCCTGCCAGCCGTGCGACATGGATGCCGTAGCTGCGGTCGGCGGAGCCGGCGGCGACTTCGTGCAGGAAGACGACCTCGCCCCGCCATTCCTTGATGCGCATGGTGTGGCAGGACAGCCGGGGCAGCTTCGCCGCCAGCGCCGTCAATTCGTGGTAGTGGGTGGCGAACAGGGCGCGGCAGCGGGTCGCCTCGTGCAGGTGCTCGACGCAGGCCCAGGCGATCGACAGCCCGTCGAACGTCGCGGTTCCCCGCCCGATCTCGTCCAGGATCACCAGCGCCCGAGGGCCGGCCTGATTGAGGATGGCCGCCGTCTCGACCATCTCGACCATGAAGGTCGAGCGGCCGCGCGCCAGATCGTCCGCCGCCCCGACGCGGCTGAACAGCCGGTCCACGACGCCGATCCGGCAGTGGTCCGCCGGGACGAAGCTGCCGATCTGCGCCATCACGGCGATCAGCGCGTTCTGGCGCAGGAAGGTGGACTTGCCTGCCATGTTGGGGCCGGTCAGAAGCCACAGCCGGTCGTCGGGCGCCAGATTGCTGTCGTTGGCGACGAAGCGGGCACCTTCGGAAGCGGTAAGCACCGCTTCCACGACGGGATGGCGCCCGGCCCGGATGTCGAATTCCAGGCTGTCGTCCACGTTGGGACGGCAGTAGCGGCGCTCTTCCGCCAGTTCGGCCAGCCCGGTCACGACGTCGAGCAGCGCCAGCGACTGCGCCGCCTCGCAGATGGCGTCGGCTCTCGCCGTAACATCCGTCACCAGTTCGTCGAACAGCGTCAGCTCGACCGCCAGGGCCTTGTCGGCGGCCTCGGCGATCCTGCGTTCCAGCTCGTTCAGCTCGACCGTCGTGAAGCGGACGGCGCTGGCGAGCGTCTGGCGGTGGATGAAGGTCTCCGCCGCTTTGCCGGTCATCAGCTTGTCGGCGTGGGTCGGCGTCACCTCGATGTAATAGCCCAGCACGTTGTTGTGCCGGATCTTCAGGCCCGATACTCCCGCCAGATCGGCATAGCGCGCCTGCATGGCGGCGATCAGCCGGCGGCTCTCGTCGCGCAGGGTCACCAGATCGTCCAGCTGGAGCGCGTATCCCGCCGCGATGAAGCCGCCGTCGCGGGTCAGCAGCGGCAGTTCCGGCGCCAGCGCCCGCGTCAGCTGGTCGATCAGGGCGGAATGCTCGCCCAGCGCCGAGGTAGCTTTCTTGATGCCGGCGGGGCCGGGAGTCGTCCCGGCATTGGCGAGCACGCGGCGCATCTCCGCCGCCCGCACCAGCCCGTCGCGGATGCAGGCAAGATCGCGCGGCCCGCCGCGCCCAAGGGTGAGGCGCGAGAGTGCGCGCTCCATGTCGGGGCACTGGCGCAGCAGCGCCCGCGCTTCGGTCCGGGTGCGGTCCTCGGCGACGCAGAACTCCACCATGTCCAGCCGTCCACCGATCTCTCCGGGATCGGTCGAGGGTGCCGCCAGCCAGCCCGCCAGCAGGCGGGCGCCGGGGCCGGTCACCGTGCGGTCGATGGCGGCCAGAAGGCTGCCTTTGCGCTCGCCGGTCAGGGTGCGGGTCAGTTCCAGGTTGCGCCGCGTCGCGGCGTCGATCTCCATGACCGAGCCCTGCGCCATCTGGCGCGGCGGGTTGAGCCGGGGCACCCGGCCTTTCTGGGTCAGCTCGACATAGTCGACCAGTGCGCCGGCCGCCGCGATCTCCGCCCGGCTGAAGTTGCCGAAGGCATCGAGCGTTCCGACACCGAAAAGATCGAGCAGGCGCTTCCGGCCGTTTTCGCTGTCGAAACGGCTGTTGGGCTGGACCGTCAGCCGGCTCTTCCACTCGCCGAACAGTTCGAACAGGTCGGGCTGCTGGACCAGCCGTTCCGGCAGCACCAGTTCCTGCGGATCGAGCCGCTGGAGCGCTGCCGGCAAGCCGTCGCGGGTTACCGGCTGCAAGGTCATTTCGCCGGTGGAAAGATCCAGCCAGGCAAGCCCGACGCCGCCCGCCGTTTCCGCCAGCGCACTCAGGTAGTTGTTGGAGCGGGCGTCGAGCAGGCTGTCCTCGGTCAGCGTGCCGGGGGTCACGACGCGGACGACGGCGCGCTTCACCACCGATTTGCCGCCGCGCTTCTTCGCCTCGGCCGGGTCTTCCATCTGTTCGCAGATGGCGACGCGGTGGCCGTGGCGGATCAGGCGCAGCAGGTAGTTCTCGTGACTGTGGACCGGCACGCCGCACATCGGGATGTCTTCCCCGTTGTGCTGGCCGCGCCTGGTCAGCGTGATGTCCAGCGTCGCGGCGGCCGCCACGGCGTCATCGAAGAAAAGCTCATAGAAGTCGCCCATCCGGTAGAACAGCAGGCAGTTGGGATGGGCCTGCTTGATCTCCAGGTACTGGACCATCATCGGAGTCGACGATGCCGGCACCGGAGACGGTTCGGACGGGGCTGAATTGACAAGTGTGGTATCGGGCACGGCAACCGGTTCGCTGTCGGAAACTGTCATGGCGGCGCCACCCTAGCACGCGCGATGCATCATGGCCTAGGCACGAGGCGGTGCTGCGGGTAGACTGGATTTCGGCGGAGTAAGTTCGAACATACTACAATAGTCACAAAATCACGGGATTGCACGGTCATGGCCCAAAACAAAAAAGTGCGCGAAATCGTGGCCTTGTTCGAGAACAGGGAGGACTTCGACCGCGCCGTGGCGGCCTTGATCCGGGCGGGCTTCGGGCGCGCCGACCTCAGCGTGCTCTCCAGCCATCAGTCGATCGACGCCGCCGGCCGCAAGGGCAAGCCCTATGACGAGGCGCTGACCGGCCTGCTGGGCGAGCTGAACTACGCCTTCCCCCTGACCACCGCCGGCCTGATCGCCATCGTCGGCGGCCCGATCGCCGGTCCGATCGCGGCTCTGGTGGCGGCCGGCGTCGGCGGCGCCGCCGTCAAGGAGTACCTGGACGAAGTGACGTCCCACCCCCAGACCGACGAGTTCGCCCGCGCCCTGGAAGCCGGCGGCGTCATCCTGTGGGTCTGCATCGACGACGACCGGGTCAAGGAGATCAAGGCGCAGGAAGCCCTGGCCGCAGCCGGCGGGCGCAACGTCCACGTGGCGGAACGGGAGACGGCGCCGGGGGAGGATTGAGCAGAACCCTGCTGCGCTGTCGAACTGTGTTTCCGCCGGACGATCAGGGCAGTTGTTGCTAATGCCCATGGTCATGCGCATACTGAATGTGCATGACCATGGAGAAACCGATGCCTGATACTCGCCTTCAGTTCGATGCCTCCGCTCCGAAACGGCCGACCAACGTCAGTCTCAACAGTGATCTGCTGGAGCA
>NZ_JCACHA010001032.1:0-6002 GCF_059503625.1 Skermanella sp. | reverse complement strand
TCGCCACCATGTCCGTGCCGATCATGATCGGCGGCAAGTTCCAGGGCGTCGCGGGCGCCGACTACGACCTGAAGTTCGTTCAGGAACTTGCCAAGTCCGTCAGTTCGTCGATCTTCGACGGCAAGAGCACGGTCGCAATCGTCAGCAACATGGGCCTGATCGTCGCACACAGCGCCAAGCCCGAGCTGATCGGACAGTCCTTCTCCAGCATCGATGAGAGCTGGCGCGCGGATCTGGGCCAGATCCAGGCCGGAAAGGCATCGGTAGCGCTGGAGTCCGACGGCAAGATCCTCAAGACCTTCTCCCCGATCCAGCTCGGCCGGACGGGCAAGCCCTGGTCGGTGCTGATCGAAGTGCCGCAGGAGGTCGTCCTCGCCGATGCCACGAAGCTCGGCAACGAGCTGAACGAACGTGGCGACAGCAGCATGATGTGGCAGATCCTGGTCGGCATCGTCGTTGCCGGCGGCGCCATCGCGCTGATGTGGGTGGTCGCCGGCGGCATCGCGCGCCCGATCCGGGCCAGCGCCCGCTTCGCCGAGGGCATTGCTGCTGGCGATTTCAACCAGGAACTCGATATCCGGAACAAGGACGAGATCGGTGCCCTTGCAGCGGCGCTGAAGAAGATGATGGACGACCTCAAGCGGATGATCGCCCAGCGCGCCGAGGATCAGGAACGCGCGGAGGCCGAGCGCAAGCGCTCCATGCTGCATCTGGCAGACGAGCTGGAAAAGGCGGTCGGATCGGTGGTCGAGGGCGTGGATGGCGCCGCGTCGCGGATGGGCGACACGGCCCGGACGATGAACGTCACGGCGGACCAGACCAGCCGGCAGGCCGGCACGGTTGCCGCCGCGTCCGAGCAGGCCAACGCCAACGTCCAGACCGTCGCTGCCGCGACCGAGGAACTGGCGGCGTCGATCCGGGAAATCGGTTCCCAGGTCACCCATTCGACCGAGATCGCGAAACAGGCCGTATCGGCCGCCGATCAGGCCAATGTCCAGGTGCTCGGGCTGACCAGCGCCGCCGAGAAGATCGGAACCGTCGTCGACATGATCTTCAGCATTGCCAGCCAGACCAACCTTCTGGCGCTCAATGCGACGATCGAGGCGGCGCGGGCCGGTGAGGCCGGCAAGGGGTTCGCCGTCGTGGCTTCCGAAGTCAAGCACCTCGCCACCCAGACGGCGAAGGCGACCGACGACATCTCGGCGCAGGTCGCCGACATGCGGCGGGTCGCGGACGAGACCGCTACCGGCATCAAGGGCATCGGCGGCGTCATCGGCCAGATCAGCGAGATCGCGACGGCGATTGCCGCCGCCGTCGAGGAGCAGAGCGTCGCGACCGGCGAGATAGCGCAGAACGTCCAGCAGGCCGCCGTCGGGACCACCAGCGTCACGAACACCATCGCGGATGTCAGCTCCGCCGCGCTGGAGACCGGACGCGCCGCCGGGCAGGTGCTGGCCGTTTCCGGCGAGTTGTCGGAGGAAGCGTCCCGCCTGCGGGCTGTCGTCGACGGCTTCCTGTCCAAGATCCGGGCTGCCTGACAGGCGGCCGGATTTCGGGGATAAGAACGTGCGTTCGTATTCAGGCGCGTGTACCTTGCTGGGAAAATGGAGGAAACCCATGCTGACGCGCCACGACGACTACGCGGAGCTTGCCCGAAGCTTCGTCTGGGACGTTCCGCACCGCTACAACATCGGCGTCGATGTCTGCGACAGGCATGCCGGCGATCCGGCCCGCGTCGCGCTGATCGTGGAGGAGGAGGACGGCACCGTCCGCCGCTTCACCTTCGCGGAGATGCGGCGTCTGACCAACCGGCTCTGCAACGTGCTGACGACGCACGGGCTCCGGCGCGGCGACCGGCTGGCGGTGCTGCTGCCGCAATCGCCGGAGACGGCGATCGGGCATGTCGCGGGCTTCAAGGCCGGGTTGGTCACGATCCCGCTGTTCGCCCTGTTCGGGGAGGAAGCGCTGGAATACCGGCTGGGCGACAGCGGTGCCCGCGTGCTGGTGACCGATGCCGCCGGGTATGCCAAAGTCGCGCCGTTGCGCGGCCACCTGCCGGGGCTGGAACTGGTGCTCTGCATCGACGGAGCACCCGAGGGTACCGTGAACTTCCACGAAGCGCTGGCGGAGGCTTCGGACGAGTTCACTCCCGCCGATACCGGGCCGGACGATCCGGCGGTCATCATCTACACCTCCGGCACCACGGGCAATCCGAAGGGGGCGCTCCATGGACACCGGGTGCTGCTGGGGCATCTGCCCGGCGTTGAGCTGCCGCACGAGTTCTTCCCGCAGCCGGGCGACCTGTTCTGGACTCCGGCGGACTGGGCGTGGATCGGCGGGCTGTTCGACGTGCTGATGCCGGCCTGGCATCATGGCGTGCCGGTGCTGGCCCATCGGTTCCGCAAGTTCGACCCGCACGAGGCGGTCGAGCTGATGAAGCGCCACGGCGTCCGCAATGTCTTCCTGCCGCCGACCGCGATCAAGCTGATGCGGCGGGCAGGCGTGACGGGGGAGGGGCTGAAGCTCCGCACCGTCGCCAGCGGCGGCGAGACGCTGGGGTCGGAACTGCTGGAGTGGGGCCGGTCCGTGTTCGGCGTCACGATCAACGAGTTCTACGGCCAGACGGAATGCAACCTCGTCGTCGGCAACGCCGCGGCGCATCTGGGCTTCCGCGCCGGATCGATGGGGCGGGCGATCCCCGGCCACAGGGTCGAGGTGATCGACGGGCGCGGAGAGGTGGCGCCGGCCGGCACGGTCGGGGCCATCGCGATCCACCGCCCCGACCCGGTCATGTTCCTGGGCTACTGGAACCGCGAGGAAGCGACGCGCGAGAAGTTCACCGGCGACTGGCTGGTGACCGGCGACCTGGGGCGCAAGGACGAGGACGGCTTCTTCTGGTATGTCGGGCGCGACGACGACGTCATCACCAGCGGCGGCTACCGGATCGGACCGGCGGAAGTCGAGGAATGCCTGATCCGGCATCCCGCCGTCGCGATGGCGGCGGTGATCGGCGTGCCGGACCCGATCCGGACGGAGATCGTCAAGGCCTGCGTCGTGCTGCGCGCCGGGGTGGAGCCGTCGGACGATCTGGCCCGCGAGATTCAGGAGTTCGTCAAGGTCAGGCTGGCGGCGCACGAGTACCCGCGAGAGGTGGCGTTCGTCGCCGAACTGCCGATGACCGTGACCGGCAAGGTGATGCGCCGCGTCCTGCGGACCCAGGCGGCCGAGGAAGCGGCGGCCGCGCAGGCGAAACCCGCGTGACCGCCGCTTCGGGTTCGGTTCAGACGGCGGGCGGGTTGAGCTGCGCGAAACCGGCCTGACGGCGATAGGGCCAATACGGATAGGCGGCGGTGGTGGCGCTGGCCGCGTCCAGTTTCGCCACCTGCTCGGGCGTCAGCGACCAGCCGACGGCGCCCAGGTTCTGGCGCAGCTGCTCCTCGTTGCGGGCGCCGATGATGACGCTGGATACGGTCGGGCGGCGCAGCAGCCAGTTGATGGCGATCTGCGGGATCGTCTTGCCGGTTTCCTCCGCGATCCCATCCAGCGCGTCGATCACCCGGAACAGCAATTCGTCGTCCACCGGCGGGCCGAACTCCGCCGTTTCGTGCAGCCGGCTGACATCCGGCAAGGGCTGGCCCCTGCGCACCTTGCCGGTCAGCCGGCCCCAGCCCAGCGGACTCCAGACGACGGCGCCGACGCCCTGGTCGAGACCGAGCGGCATCAGCTCCCACTCGTAGTCGCGGCCGATCAGCGAATAATAGGCCTGGTTGGCGACGTAGCGGGGCAAGCCGTGGCGGTCGGCGATGCCCAGCGACTTCATGATCTGCCAGCCGGAGAAGTTGGAGACGCCGACGTAGCGGACCTTGCCGGACCGGACGAGGGTGTCGAGCGTCGCCAGCACTTCCTCGACCGGGGTGTGTGCGTCGAAGGCGTGAAGCTGGAGCAGGTCGATGTAGTCGGTCCCCAGCCGCTTCAAACCCGCTTCCACCGCAGTTATCAGGCGGCTGCGCGACGTTCCGGCGTCGAACGGGCCGTCGCCCATCGGCAGGCCGGTCTTGGTCGACAGGATCAGCTTGTCGCGCCGGCCCTTGACCGCTTCGCCCAGCACTTCCTCCGAAGCGCCGCCGGAATAGACATCCGCCGTGTCGACCATGTTGACGCCGGCATCCAGGCAGATGTCGATCAGCCGCTGCGCGCCGGCGACATCGGTGTCTCCCCAGGCGCTGAACAGCGGGCCGCGCCCGCCAAACGTGCCGGTCCCGAAGCTGAGCGCCGGGACCTTGAGACCGGATGAGCCGAGTTGTCTGTATTCCATGATCGGTTTTCCTCTGTTCTAGAAGTTCAGGCGGTGCGGAGTGCCGGGGCCGGGCGGCGGCGGTCGAGGCGGACGCTCCAGAGTGCTGCGGCAAGGCCGGTCAGGGTGATCAGCGCCGCGACCCAGGTCAGGGCGGACAGGCCCGGCCCATGGTCGATCACGAGGCCGCCGGTCCAGGCGCCCAGCGCATTGCCCAGGTTGAAGGCAGCGATGTTGAGGCTGGAGGCGAGGCTCTGGCCGGCTCCGCCCGCCTTCTCCAGCACCCGCAACTGGAGCGGAGCGACGGTGGCGAAGGCGGCGGCGCCGAACAGGCCGATGGCGGTCACCGCGGGGATCTTTGCTTCCAGCGCCGGCGTCATCAGGATCAGGACGGCGGCGAGGGTGGCCAGGCTGCCGATCAGCGCCGGCACCAGACGCTTGTCGGCGATCCTGCCGCCAAGGATGTTGCCGGCGGCCATGCCGGCGCCGAACACCAGCAGGATTGGCGATACCGCCGCGTCGGAAAAGCCGGTGATCTGGGTCAGGATCGGCTGGATATAGGTGAAGACGGCGAAGACCCCGGCATAGCCCAGCACGGTCATCAGCAGGCCAAGCAGGACCTGCGGACGGGCGAGGACCGCCAGTTCGTCGCGGAGCGGCGGCGCCTGGGTGCGTTCCCGCGTGCCGGGCACGAAGACGGCGAGGACGATGGTGGCTACGACGCCGATGGCGGCGACCGCCCAGAACGTGGACCGCCAGCCGTAGTCGAGGCCCAGCCACGCGCCGAACGGCACGCCGAGCAGCGTGGCCGCCGTCAGGCCGGTGAACATCATGGCGATGGCGGATGCCCGCCGGTCGGGGCCGACCAGACCGGTGGCGACCACCGAACCGACGCCGAAGAACGTCCCGTGGGCAAGCGAGGTGACGACGCGGGCCGCCATCAGCGCTTCATAGTTCGGCGCCATGGCGCAGGCGATGTTGCCGGCCGTGAAGATGACCAGCAAGGCAACCAGCACCGTCTTGCGCGGCAGGCTGCGGGTGGCGAGGGTGAGGAGAGGGGCGCCGACGAAGACGCCGAGTGCATAGCCGGAAATCAGCAGGCCGGCGGCGGGGACCGAGACGCCGAGATCGGCGGAGACCTGCAACAGCAGGCCCATGATGACGAATTCCGTCGTGCCGATGCCGAAGGCTCCGGCGGCGAGGGCGTAGACCGCGATGGGCATGGGATGAGACCCTGGGTTGATGACTTGTCTGGCCCAGGAGATGGCGAGCAGCCCATCGATGAATTAGATTGCCGCAGAGCACATCACTTGTGAGATGAATTCATCATGTCGAGACTGGACACGAACCGCTCGGGCGAGATGGAGGTGTTCGCGCGTGTCGTGGAGCTTTCCGGTTTCTCCGCCGCTGCCCGGTCGCTCCGGATGACGCCGTCGGCGGTCAGCAAGCTGGTGGCGCGGCTGGAGGAACGGCTGGGGACGCGCCTGATAAACCGCTCGACCCGAAAGCTGCAACTGACGCCGGAGGGGCTGGCTTTCTACGGCCGCTGCGTCCGTGTGCTGGCCGATATCGACGAAGCGGAGCGGGAGGCGGCTGCCGGGACCGAACCGCGCGGGCGGGTGCGGGTGAATTCCAACGTGCCGTTCGGGCTGCATCACCTGCTGCCGCTGGTGCCGGGTTTCCTGGAGCGCCATCCCGAGGTGACGCT
>NZ_JCACHA010001031.1:0-6003 GCF_059503625.1 Skermanella sp. | reverse complement strand
GTCTTCGGCGACGCTGCGCAGTTCCGGAACGGTGTTCTGATCGGCGAAGGACGACCGCCCGCTGTCGTGGTTGCCGATCTGGCGCGCGAGCGAGCCGAAACGCCGAAGGTTGCTCCAGACGCCCAGGAACAGCAGCAGCACCAGCGCCGCCATCGCGAGATAGATCAGCGCCGCCGCCTGCACCTCGGGCGTCTGCCAATAGGGCTGGCCGATCGAGGAGCCCAGATACGTCGGCGTCGAGTGGGACGTCACGACGGCCCAGCACCCGAACGGGCTGTTGATCGGCGTGATCGACGTCAGGACTTCCAGGGCGCCCGTCGCCGTCTGCAAGCGGATCGCCAACGGCTGGTTGCCGCTGCACGTGTCGGCAAGACGCGCCAGGATGCCCTGCTCCAGCAGGCGCTGGCGTTCCAGATCGAGGTTGGCGTTCGGGGCCAGCGGTGCGGCGCCGACGTAGTAGAAGCCCTGCGCTCCGGGAACGCTCTTGGGCCGCAGCAGGAGCTTCAGCCTCGTGTTCTCGTCGGCGAACCGCGCGAGCTCCTCACCCAATCGGGGCAGCAGGCTGGCATCGGCCTTGGCGAGCAGCGGCTCCAGCGCACGGGCGATCAGCTGGCCCTGCTGCTGGGCGCTTTGGAGCAGCAATGTCTGCTTGTCCTCGTCGGCGGCCCGGAACTGCTGGTAGATCAGGATCGGCACGGCGATGAAGACGACGGACACCAGCACCAGCCGGCTGGCGAGCGAGCGCAGAATCCAGCGGCCGCCGGTCCTTGCCCGCGGCTGAGCCATCAGGAACCGGCCTCCCCCGCCTTCATCAGCTCAGGCCCCCGGCCCTCAGGTCGTCGTCACCGCCGTCCATGTCGCCGCCGACCGGATCGTCGCTCCAGCGGTAGCCGAAGCCCGGATAGTTGTCGATCAGGTCGAACTCGCCGTCGACCATGCGGAACTTCTGGCGGATGCGCTTGATGAAGGCGCGGACATTGGCGCGGTAGCCGGCCGGGCCGTAGCCGGCGACGAAGCCCTTGCCATGGACCAGATCGTAGATTTCCCGGTAGGAGATATCCTCCCCCGGCCGGGTCGCCATCAGCCGTACGATGTTGAACTCGGTCAGGGTCAGATCGACGCGGGTGCCGCGCCAGAAGGCCCGGCTGCCGTCCAGCCGCAGTTCCAGGTCGCCCCGGTTGAACAGGTTGGCATTGGCGCCTCCGGCATTGGCGGCACCGGCCGAAGCGCCCGGCTGCGATCCGGGGATCGCCGGAAGGTCGCCGCCTTCGTCGGGACCGGTCTTGCGGCCGCCGAGGATGAGCTGCATCCGCTTCAGCAGGATCGGCAGGGAGCGCGACTTCTCGACGAAGTCCACGGCGCCACCGGCCAGGGCCGCTTCCTCGTAGATCTGGTCGGACAGGACGGTGAGGAAGATCACCGGCACTTCGATGCCGCTGGCGCGAAGCTGGCGCAGCACGTCGATGCCGTCCATCTTGGGCATTCGCCAGTCCAGCAGGACCACATCGGCATTGCCGCCGCGCAGGAAGTAGTCGAGCGCCGGGGCGCCTCGGTCGAAGGGGATCACGTCGTATCCCTCGTCGGCCAGGTTCATGCCCAACGATTCCCGGAACAGGTCGTCGTCGTCGACCAAGGCGACCTTGGACGGCACGGCGCCGGTTACCGGGTTAGTTGATGCGGTTGCCATGGGCCGTCTGACGGCCTGAAGCCTGGGCGAGGAGTTGTGCGAAGCACCGTTCATGGACATTGGGGGCATCGTCGCTACTCGTCAGTTCATAGGAAAGGGCACGGAAGTTCTGCGTCGTCATCTCCATGAAGAAGAAGACCCGCAAGACGCAGGATGGGGTGGCGTACTGCCAGTATTTCGCGGGCGGAACATCCTCGGTCCAGGACGGCTCGCCCAGAAGGCGGACCGTCGCCTGCTCGTCCAGACCGACCAACGCCTTGGGGCCTGGGTGCTCGGGTATCGCATGCGGTGACGATGCCAGCGGAAGCGACGGCGGCAGAGCCGGCGGCAACGCTTCGGCAGGTGCCGGCAGGGGCTCCGGCAGCGGTGCCGAGGGCGGCACCATAACGACCGACCCTGCCTTGGATCCGCCCGCCTGCCCATTCTCCTCCGCCGGTGCTTCGCTCTGCGGCGACGCGGAGGAACTGGGCGGCGGCGCTGCGGGTTTCTTCCCCGCACTTGAAGCGGCCGAAGCGGTGGCCGCGGGTGCCGGAGGCTTGGGTTTCAGCTTCGGAACGGGAGCTTGGGCAACTTCGGTACCAACGGACGACTGTTCGGCCAAGGCAGCCTGAATAGGCGCCGGATTACCCGGATCGATACATCCGGCCAATAAAACTGCCGCCGTCAAGGCAACGAAAGTCAAGTCGCGCAACGAATGCCTCCACGGGCGTAACCGCCAGCTCCGAAGGAGCAAGGCATGTCGCACACCAGGACGACAAATCTTCTTGCCGAATGACAGGTTGTGCCGATGTTCATTTTGTCGCCCAAAGTTATACAGCGCCTTGTCCGGCGTCACGCACGCCATCCATGCTGTATACATCGTATGACCAATGAAGGGCAAACTGGTGAACAGAAGCTTAATATTTTTTCCATTACGGCACCCCTACCACCATTGCGCTGGGGAAAAACGGCAAGCGCGGTAGCGGCTGCACGACATGTTTCAAGCGGCGGGGCCAGGGAGTAACCCGGTCCCGCCGCATCTTGGCCGGATGGGCAGAAGCATGGTTTTTTCGCCGCTTCAGGGCGATAGCTTCGCCGTCATGAATTCCAGCCGCGTTCCCGGTCAGGCGCTAAGCTTAGCCGGGTTCATCAGGTCATTGGCTCCACCGATACGGCTGGTTACCCTATCGCTGAGCCGGTTCCCCGATGCCCGCCATACTGTCGATAGTGACAAGTAAGGTCAAGAGCGGTGGAACGCCAAAGGCTTACGCATTAGGCGCAGCCTTAACCCCATTGAACGGGATACCGTCATCCGCGAATCGGCCGCGTGATTTACAGCCGGGTGGTGGCCGAACGAGGGTTTGCGCCATAAGTGTTTGCCCCCGCTGTGGAACTCAACCCATCGAACGCTGTTCCTTTTGGACAATTCATTCGAATGCGTGAATGAGCGCAGTAGAGAACAGCGTCATGAGGAGGTCCTGAACATGGCTACGCGCGACACTACCGGCACCGTGGGCAATTCCACCGGGTCCGGGTTGGGCGCCTCCCGCACCGGCTCGACCACTCCCGTGGCTGGCCCCACAGTTGGCAATCCGAACTCCGGCAGCACGAACCAGGGCGGTTCGAGCACCGGATCTACCCGCGATACCATTTCCAACACCGTGGATCAAGCCAAGCAGCAAGCGGAGACGGAAGGCAACCGGTTGATGGGTGCTGCCCGTACCCGCGCCCGTTCAGCCTTCGAGCATCAGCAAAACCGCGTCGCCGACAGCATCGGCAGCGTCGCCGAGGCACTGCATCAGGCGGCCGACAAGCTGAACGAGCAGAACGAGGACGTCGTCGCCCGCTACACCGATACGGCGGCCCAGCGGATCGAGCAGTTCGCCGACAGCCTGCGTAACCGCAACCTTGACGATCTGGTCGGACAGGCCGAGCACTTCGCCCGCCGTCAGCCCGAAGTCTTCCTGGGCGCCGCCGTCGCGACGGGCTTCCTGATCGCCCGCTTCCTGCGTACGTCCGGCAGCCGCGCCTCGCAGCGGCGCAGCAACCTGAGCTACGGCAGCGGCTCGGTCGGCGGCGGATCCGCCGGCACCTATGGTGAGCGCAGCTATGGCAGCTACGGTGGCCAGAACCGCTACTCGCAGCAGGGCACCGGCTATGGCAGCGCCAACCGGGGTTATACCGGCAGCACGTCGTCGTCGGGCAGCCCGGCCGGGACGAGCGGCGTTTCGGGTACCGGAGCCGCAGGCGGCAGCGCCGCCCTGGCAAGTTCCACGACCGGTTCAGCCGGTACGGGCTTCGGCTCCAGCAACGTGGAGCGGAACACCGGCGTCGTCGGAACCTCGGAGAAGAACGAGAAGTCCGGCACCAGCCTTGGTTCGACCGTAGGTAGCATGTCGGCCACGCCGGCCAGCGGCAGCACGGCAACGACGATCAAGCCGGACGACAAGGGCTTCGGCTCCACGCCGCCCCGGGGTACCAATCCATGACCGGCAGGCCGGACGATAACCTCCGGGGGTTCGGCGACGTTCCTCGGGGCGGTGCCGACCGGCCGCTGACCGGGTTGCTGACCGAACTCGCCCAGGAAACCACGACCCTGGTGCGGAAAGAGGTCGAACTGGCGAAAGCGGAAGTGTCGGAAAAGGTCAGCCAGGCAACATCGGGAGCCGTCTCGCTGGCTGCCGGCGGCATGGTGGCTTTCGCCGGTCTCATCTTCCTGCTTCTGGCGCTGACCTATTATCTGGCGACCATGATGGAGCCGTGGCTGGCTGCGCTGATCGTCGGCGGAGCCGTCACGCTGATCGGCATCGTCCTGGTCGTGATGGGCAAGAGCAAGCTGTCGGCGCGCAACCTCCAGCCGAATCGCACCATCGCCAGTCTCCAGGACGACAAGCGCTGGGCCAAGGAACAGCTGGGGCGCTGAGCGCAGGCACGCTGACCTGAACCGGTAAAACGACGTTTTCAACAATAGCGGCGCGAGTGCGTCGGCATGGCTTACCGGCCGGCCGGCGCGCATTGCGGCCCATAACTCATCAGGCGGAAGCACATGAGCAGAAACTATTATGAACATACCGACGCCTACCGCAACTACGACGCGCGGGACGAAGACCGCTCGGTCCTGAGCAACCCCGTACCGCTCGCCCTGATCGGGCTCGGCGTGGGCTGGCTGGTCTGGAGCAACACCAGCCACCCGTCCGTCGATGCCCGCTTGCGCGACGCCAGCCGCCGCGCCCGCCAATACGGCGACCAGGCTCTCAACCGGGCTTCGGAATTGCGCGACCAGGTTTCGAACCGGGCTTCGGAGCTGGGCGACGAGGCGAGCAGCCGGGCGAGCGAATGGCGCGACCGGGCCAGCAGCGCCACCCAGTCGGTGCGCGACCGGGTCCAGAGCCAGAGCGGCGGCCAGCGCCAGGACTTCGGCAGCTATCAGGGCGGCCAGAGCAGCTATGGCGACCGCGCCCGCGACTACGGCGACCAGGCATCCCAGCGAGCCCGTCAGGGCTACAGCAGCGTCGTCAGCCTCGTAGACGAGCACCCGCTGCTGGCCGGCATCATGGGCGTGGCGGTAGGCGCCGTGCTTGGCGCCAGCATCCCGTCGAGCCGGTACGAGAACGAGCTGCTGGGCGACTACAGCGACGACTTCTACAACCGTGCCCGTGAATACGGCAGCGAGGCGATCGACCGCGCCGCCACCGTGGCCCGCACCGCCGCCGAAGCCGGTGTCGAGGCGGCCAAGGATGCCGGCCAGAGCGAAGCCGAAAACCAGGGTCTCACCCCGGAGCAGGTCAAGAACCGCGCCGAGGAAAAGACCGGAAACCGGTAAAGCCTGAAGGCATTGCCGTTTCGGGAGGGCGCCGCCGGCCGACGAGGCCGGCGGCGCCCTTTTTTCGTTCCCGAACCCGTCAGTAGAGCCCGACCGGCTTCGCCCCGTCGGGCTCCGAAGCCGGGCCCTGCCCCTTCGCCTCCAGGACGACCGCCCGGGCGCCCGCCGCCATCAGGTGATAGTCGGAGCCGCCTGTGACGAACCGGTAGCCGAGGTCGATCATACGCTTGGCGTATGAGGCCGCTCCACAGTGGATGCCCGGTATCACGCCGTGAGCCTTGGCACGCGCCAGGATGTGGGTGATCGCATCGTACAGCGGCGGTTCGGTATGGTCGAAACCGAACTTGCCGGTCATCGAATAGCAGAGATCGGCGGGTCCGATATAGATTCCGTCCAGTCCCTCGACGCTCAGGATATCGTCGAGATTGTCGAGCGCCTGCGCCGTTTCGATCATCGCCATGACGATGACGCTCTCGTTGGCGCGTTCGGGATAATCGGCGCCGTAGTGCAGCAA
>NZ_JCACHA010001030.1:0-6006 GCF_059503625.1 Skermanella sp. | reverse complement strand
CGTGCGCCTTGCGATCCAGAAAATCAGCGCCTGAAGTCTACAAACAGCCTCTGATTCAAGATGCGCTCCGAGTCGGCGGGGTAAAGTCATGGACGACGTGAGCGATCTGACAGGTGGATCTGACAGGTGATGAGACGGTGCCTCGTGCGCGGTTGCAAATGGGGGCCTGAAGTTTGGCCGCGAGATCGCCAACGGGATCCGCCGGCGCCGGCCACGGGGCGGCGACAAATGGCACCTCGACGAGATGGTCGTGACGATCGCGGGCAGGAAGCACTACCTGTGGCGCGCGGTCGACCAGGACGGCTTCGTGCTCGAGGCCCTGGTCCAGAGCCGACGCGACAAGAAGGCGGCCAAGCGCCTGCTGCGCAAGCTCCTGAAGAGGCAGAGCCGGGCGCCGCGGGTGATGGTGACAGACAAGCTGAAGTCTTACGCGGCGGCGAAAAGGGAGATCATGCCCGGCGTCGAGCATCGCCAGCACAAGGGGCTCAACAACCGGGCCGAGAACTCCCACCAGCCGACACGACGACGAGAACGGCAGATGAAGCGGTTCAAGTCGGCCCGCCACGTTCAGCGCTTCGTCTCGATCCACGATCCCATCGCCAACCTCTTCTACCTGCGCCGAGACCACGTCACCGCCAGCCAGTATCGCGCCACCCGTTCCCAAGCCTTCGA
Organism: Skermanella sp.; assembly: GCF_059503625.1. Classification (NCBI taxonomy): domain Bacteria; kingdom Pseudomonadati; phylum Pseudomonadota; class Alphaproteobacteria; order Rhodospirillales; family Azospirillaceae; genus Skermanella; species Skermanella sp. Next base: position 5,334 of record NZ_JCACHA010001030.1, on the reverse strand, counting down.
GGACTGGGCCGAGATCGCCGGCGCCCGTTTGGCCGCGTAATCACAGACCAGGGTTGCGCCCAAGCCCGTAAGCTACCTTACCGCAGTCGGACGCCGATCAAGTTGACGGTGCCTGCGCGAAGGAAAAGGCGCCCGGAGTACCCCACGATCCCCGATAATGCAACGTCAGGACGTTCCAGCCGGCTCGCCGGATCGACTGGGCCAGATCGAGGTTCTGCTCGTTGCCCAGGAGCCCGTGCAACAGGAGTATCGTCGGATGCGGCCCTGCGCCCGCCGCGGTGTAGAGGACCGCGTTGACGTTCACGCCGTGGCTTGGAATGGCCTGAGCCAGGGTCTGGGGAGGCCATGCCGCGTCAGGCCGGGGGTCACGGATAAGAGCATCCGGTAGCTGGCCTGCGCCTGTGATGCCGCTGTCCGCCGTCATGAGGGACAGCCATCAAAGGTCGCGTTGTTGTCGGGGTAGGCCGATGTGTTGCGTGACGTGACGCCCGGCATGTTTCCACCTCAGCCTTATTCAGAACCGCATCAGGGTTTCGCAGGCCCGTCGGAGAGCTTCCGCCGCCCTCCCGCCCAGGCCTTCACCGGCTCGGGCAAGATCGGCGGCGCGCTCGCGCAGAAGAAGGCGTTCCACCTCACCCGGCAGCAGCGGCTCGACGCCCCGCAGCATCGTAAACGTCATCCCGGCGTGGACGGCGTCGCTCTCCTTGGTTGCGGGAAGCCGGGCCAGCTTTGTGGATGCCTCGCTCAGCACATGCATCAGGTCGACCGCCGCCGACACCAGCTTCTTCTGTTGAGCCTGGCGATCGGTGCCCGGGCGGCCAAAGCACTGGACGAGGCAGCGCAGCAGCAGCCCGTAGGTCGCGCACGCGAAGTCGAGCAGCACGGCCGCTTTGGGATGGTCGATGAAGACCTTGCCGTCCGGTTCGGGCGGGCGCCGCAGCACCGGGCTGTCGGCAACCGGCCAAGCCGGCGCGAAGCCGGGGCTCGTGCGGGTCATCTCCGCCATTTCCTCCTGGATCGCCAGGAAGCTCCGGTAATGTGATACCTCCCGGTCAGACGGAGAACCTTCTCCCTGCTCGACGACCAGGTCGATGGCGGCGTTTGCCGCAGACAGGTCGGTGATCGGGTTCACCGCCTCAAGGTCGATTGCGTCCCTGCCCAGCTGACTCTCGGCCCCGCCCAGGAAGAGGGCGTCGCTGCCGAGATGACGTTCGAGCGCGGTGAGGTTGGCGCGGATCGCCTCGTACAGATGGCCGATCGTGGCGTAATCCTGCGCGCTCGGCATCAGCCCGGGACGGGCCTGCTCCCGCTGGTAGTCGTCCTGGGCGAACGCGTCGCTGTCTTCGCCGTCGAGACCCTGAGGCCGCTCCAGAAAGATGAAATGCTCCAGCGTCTCGGCGGTGAACGCCGTGAGTCGTAGAGCGACGTCCGAGGGGAAGTACCCGGGCGAAACCGGAAAGTTCGGGCGCCCGAAATGCGGTCGGCCGCCAACCGCCACCGTCAGGTTCGCCACCATGACGAGATGGCCCATCTCCTCGACCGCGACGTTGATGATCGTCCTGCGCCACCGTTCCAAGGCCTCACCGTGCGCTTTAGAAACGCTCGGCTCGCCGGCACGTTTGAGGCTGAACGCGGCGTAGAGATAGCTGCACATCAGCGCGTGCTCGATCTCCGCGGCCTCCGCCAGGAGGTGGAGGAGCTGCTCGCGCGAGCCGATCACGATCTCCGGCTCGTCGGCACCGGTCCCGGTCACTTGGTCGTTCGCCATCATGCCCCTTGACGCCGCAGCGAAATAGCGCAGCCGGTGGTGCCGCCGTATCTCGGCCCGCCGGATAAACACGAGCACTCGTTCCACCTGGAATGCGCCGTCGATGAACGGTCATCGCCGATCGATGTTCCGGTTCGCGGAGCTGAAGAGCCGTGATATATGTCATCGAGATACGAACCGTTCGTGCACCGTGGTTGTTGGTCCGTACCCCAGGCAGGCCTTTCCCGCGGCTTTGGTGCATGGATATTCTTCAACAAAATCAATATAATATGTTAACAATGCTTCTCAATCTCAAGCTTGATCCGGTAAGTTTTTGAGATTTCACGGTTTTTCCGCCGAGTTAATAATGCGAGGCGCAATCATTATTAAGCTAAGCTGTTGTTATTCTTGATTTTTGCTTGTGACAGTTCTCTGCATCCATGCACCAAAGCCGGTCACCGGTCTTGTCCAGCTGCAGGATCACCTCATCCCGGATCACGGTGTCATCATCGCTGACGATGCGAAGCTGAAGCTGAACGTGCAGGGTCGACGGCATGCTGGATTGTCCACGAACTTAGTCTGGTAGATAGGCCCGTCAACCTAGCTAGCTCCATCAGCCCAAGCTAGCCGATGCCCCACGGTTTCTGTTGCTCTCCGTTACAAGCGCATGCTCGGCGACCATCTGCATGTCCGGAAGCTGCCCGGCCCGCAGGCCGAAGCCGCCATCGGCGGCGCTGTCCTCAACCGCAGATCGATGCCGGATACCTGGACTCCGTCCGCACCACGTAACCGATCAGAGCGGATAGGCCCACTGGATCCGGACCGGTCTCGCTGCACCAACGCCCACCCTCCCCTTTCTTTTGGCACTGGGTAATCTTTCCGTGCGGATCAATCCTCGGCCGTCTCGGCCGCGTCGCCATCCCGATCTGGCGATCCCATCATCGCATCGGCCACCAGACCGGCGTTCTCCCGGATCTTCGTCTCGATAACATCAGCAATGTCCGGGTTCGATTTCAGGAAAGTCCTGGCGTTCTCCTTGCCCTGTCCGATCCGCTGACCGCTGTAGCTGAACCAGGATCCCGACTTTTCCACGACACCTGCCTGAACACCCAGGTCGATCAGCTCGCCCGTTTTGGAAATGCCCTCGCCGTACATGATGTCGAACTCGACCACCCGGAACGGCGGGGCCATCTTGTTCTTGACCACTTTGACACGGGTCTGATTGCCGACCACGTTATCCTTGTCCTTGATGGCGCCGATCCGCCGGATGTCGAGCCGCTGGGAAGCGTAGAACTTCAGCGCGTTGCCACCGGTCGTGGTTTCCGGGTTGCCGAACATGACGCCGATCTTCAGCCGGATCTGGTTGATGAAGATCACCGTGGTGTGCGACTTGGAGATCGAGCCGGTCAGCTTGCGCAGCGCCTGGCTCATCAGCCGGGCATGGCGGCCGACGTGGCTGTCGCCCATCTCGCCTTCCAGCTCCGCCCGCGGCACCAGCGCCGCCACCGAGTCGATAACCAGAACATCAAGGGCGCCCGTGCGCACCAGCGTGTCAACGATCTCCAGTGCCTGCTCACCATTATCCGGCTGTGAGATCAGCAACTCGTCGACATCGACGCCGAGCTTCCTGGCATATCCAGGGTCCAGAGCATGCTCGGCGTCGATAAAGGCACACGTGCCGCCCGCCTTCTGCGCCTGGGCTATGACATGGAGCGTCAATGTCGTCTTGCCCGAACTTTCCGGGCCGTAGACCTCGATGACACGGCCCTTCGGCACGCCGCCGATACCGAGAGCGATGTCGAGCCCGAGCGATCCGGTGGAAATAGCCTCCACGGCTGGTATCTCGCCGCCGCCGCCCAGCTTCATGATCGCGCCCTTGCCAAAGGCGCGTTCGATCTGAGTCAGGGCGGCATCGAGCGCCTTCTGCTTGTCCCGGGTAGTTTCAGCCAGCCTCAACGGAGGTGTGGACATTGCGGCGCTCCCAAATTCAAAACATATCTCCATGTACTCATTTTGTTCTCATTTTTTAGTGCATTAATCAGTTCATCCTTCGGCTGCTCGATATAGTTTCACATCGTGCTCTCAGTTGCTCACGCAGCCTAAGCCTTGTGCAGGTCAATCATGATCCGTTGCATCACGCCGGTGGGCCTCTTCCAACTCGACAGGGTCGACGACCGCGACCTGAACCAGGTTGGCTTGACCGGGTGACGGCTTGAGGAACAGGAGGGTTTCGGTTCGCCGGTAGGCCGGGAAGGACAGCCCCTCTATCAGTTCTTCATGGGTTTCGATCGTGTAGGTTCCGGCCGACAGCGGCTCGTCGAAGCCGCTCAGCAGGAAGGGGTGGCGGAAGGTCATGGTGCTGCGCACCGTTCGCTCAGTCATGGATTGCCTCTGCAGGGCTAGCCGTGAAAGGAAGTGGAGCCGGATCGTTAACCGCTTTTCCCATATGGGTCCCGGCCGGACCTGATGCACTGGACAGCGCGGAAGATCCGTCTCCCCTTCGATCACTGGTCAGCGGACGATCAGGCCATGGACGAAGCGCAGCTTTCCCATGACGGTCGGAGCCAGGACGAAAGGGTAGAGATCGGGCAGACCCATGCTGTGGTTGAGGCTGTTGACGGCGTAGGTCAGCGGCAGCCATGTCCGGACCAGAACGTCGAAGTCCCGCTGATCGTAAGGATCGAAGTCGATCTCCATGGCAAAGGCGGGATCGGGGTCGCCCTCGGGACGGACGCGCAGGCCGAACGCGTGCGCCGTCTCCAGAGTATCCACGATGTGCAGGTAATGCGCCCAGGTTTCGGCAAAATCCTCCCAGGGGTGGGCACTGGCGTAGCCGCTGACGAAGTGCTGCCGCCAGTCGGCAGGAGGTCCATGCGCGTAATGCCTGACCAGGCTGGCACCATAGTCCTGGCGCTCGTCGCCGAACAGGTCGCGGAACGACGGGAGCCATGGACCGCTGTGGACCAGCCGGTCCCAGTAGTAGTGGCCAACCTCGTGGCGGAAATGCCCAAGCAGCGTCCTGTATGACTCGGCCATGTCCTGGCGGTGACGCTCCCGCTCGGCATCGTCAGCCTCGGAGATATCGATCGTGATCAGTCCCGCTGCGTGACCTGTGACGATCCGCTTCTCCTCCAGAACCATTTTTTCGGAATTTGCCAGAAAATCAAAGGCGAGGCCTGTCTGCGGATCATCGAACCGGCTCGTCAGGGGCAGGCCGAGCCGCAGCAGACCGTAAACGAGGCGGTGCTTGGCAGTTTCCAGGCGCTGCCAGCGCAGGCGTTTGTCCAGGGTATCAAGATCGGGGATCGTTCGGTTGAGTCGGCAGGCCCGGCAGTACAGGGCAGGGCTGTCGGCCGAAATCAGCCAGTTGCAAACGTCAAAGGCGGCATTGGCGCAGAACCGCGACGGTCGGGTCGGAGCCGCCATAGGCTGCCAGCGACCCTCCCCCAGCGGGACAAGGGCGCTGAGCACCTCAAGGTCCGGGATGTAGCCGAGGAGGTGGCCGCAGCGCTCGCACCGGGTGTTGGCGAAATACACCATTTGACCGCAGTGCTGACAGTGAAAAATCTTCACGGCAGATGTCCGTT
>NZ_JCACHA010001029.1:5585-6016 GCF_059503625.1 Skermanella sp. | reverse complement strand
TGGAGCCCTGGGTCGAGGCGCGGTGGATCGGCCATCGGATCGCAATCGGCGACGCAGTGCTGGAGGTGGTCGAGCAGATCGGCCGATGCGCAGCGACCGAGGTAAACCCGGCCACCGCGACACGCGACATCAATATCCCATTGGCTCTTCAGCGGGGATATTCCCACCGCAACTGCGGTGTATACGCCCGCGTGATCCAGGGAGGACGAGTCGCACCGGGCGATCCTGCCGCCCTGATCGAGTGAGTTCGAACGGATCGCTTGCGGCGGGATGACGTCAAAACGCGAGCGGGATGCGGACAGGGTCCGTTTCAGGCGTTCATATGAGCCCGCTCGTCCTCGGCTTCCTCGTCCTCGTCATCGTCCTGATCGTCGTCTTCCTGGTCATGGCCGTTGCCGTTAGTGCCGGTTTGGCCGTTGGGACCACCGTTG
>NZ_JCACHA010001029.1:4409-5575 GCF_059503625.1 Skermanella sp. | reverse complement strand
CTGGTTTTCACCACTTTGCTCGTTGATCAGACCGATAATCCGGAAGTAATGCTCAGCGTGCTGAAAGTAACTTTCCGCCGCAATCCGATCTCCAGCAGTCTGGGCGTCGCGTGCCAGAGTCAGATACTTTTCATAGACCTGAAAAGCATTGCCACGGATACGGACATCGGGACCGTTGCTGTCAAAAGTCTGGTGGCGCAAAGGGACGTTGTTCTGTCGGCGGCCATTGTTGTTGTTGCCCCGGCCGCGAGAACGCCTAACGTTTGGTCCTTGTCTCATTCGGCTATTACGAGCCCCACTTTGAGATTTGCGCGCCCCTGTCCAGCCTGGCGGAGCATTTGAAGGCCGCCGGGCGACCGCGGAGCATAGCTGCACGGTGGAATGTCAGGGGTTCTGATCACGCAGGCCGCGCCAATTGTGCTGCGGTCCTTCGTTATTGAAGACCCTAGCCGGGAAACGGCTGTAATCCAACCTTTTTCTTGGGTGCAAACGCGGAATCACCCGCCCAAATGACCGAAAACCGCACGTTCCACGCCGGCGAGGTCGCGTCGGGTCCCGATACCACTGAAACCTGCCGTGACAAGCAGCGCCGCAACGTCGGCCGCTTGCCCGGCGCCGACTTCGAAGATTACCTTGCCGTTGGATTTCAACAGGTTGGATAGCTGCGCCACGATCGTACGGTAAGCATCGAGCCCATCCGGCCCGCCGGCAAGCGCCGCCAGCGGATCGAATCGGACGACCTCGGGCGCGAGGGTCTCTATCTCCGCTTCGGGGATATAGGGCGGGTTGGATACCACGAGGTCGAAGCGCTCGGACAGTCCGGCCCCCCAGTCGCCGGCGGCAAAGCGGGCGCGCTGGCCGAACCCGAGGCGGCGGGCGTTGGCGGTGGCGGTCGCGACCGCTTCCTCCGACCGGTCGATGCCGGTGCCGGCGGCGTTCGGCAACTCGCTCAGCAGGGCCAGCAGCAGGCAGCCGGTACCGGTGCCGAGATCGAGCACGGAGAGCGGGGCTTTCCTGTCGGGGATGCCGGCCAGCGCCTCGTCAATCAGGGTCTCGCTGTCGGGGCGTGGGTCGAGCGTCGCCGGCGACAGGTGGAAGTCGAGGCTCCAGAACTCCCGCCGGCCCAGGATGCGGGATACCGGCTCGCGGTCCACCCGGCGCGCGAT
>NZ_JCACHA010001029.1:0-4399 GCF_059503625.1 Skermanella sp. | reverse complement strand
AGCCGTGCCGTGGCATGGATCAGCATGTGCTCCCGGGTCATGCCGAGAGATGCACCCATCAGGATCCTCGCGTCCAGCTCCGGCGTATCGACGCCGGCTTCGCGGAGCAGGGCTTCGGCATGGCGCAGGACCTCCCGCAGCAGCGGGGTTTTGGACAGGGGGGCCATGCCGGTCATGACGGGCCGGTCATTGCAGTTCGGACAGGCGTTCGGCCTCGTCCGCCGCGATCAGGGGATCGATCACCTCGTCCAGCGCTTCGCCGTTCATGACCTTGTCGATCTTGTAGAGCGTCAGGTTGATCCGGTGGTCGGTCACGCGGCCCTGGGGAAAATTGTAGGTCCGGATGCGCTCCGACCGGTCGCCGCTGCCGACCTGGCTCTTGCGGTTGGCGGCTCGTTCGGCATCCAAGGCGCTGCGCTGCTGATCGTACAGGCGGGAGCGCAGGACGCGCATCGCCTTGGCCTTGTTCTTGTGCTGCGACTTCTCGTCCTGCTGGATCACGACCAGCCCGGTCGGCAAGTGGGTGATCCGGACGGCGCTGTCGGTCGTGTTGACCGACTGCCCGCCGGGTCCGCTGGAGCGGTAGACGTCGATCCGCAGGTCCTTTTCGTCGATCTGGATATCGACCTCCTCCGCTTCCGGCAGCACCGCCACGGTGGCGGCGGAGGTGTGGATGCGGCCGCCGGCTTCGGTCGCCGGGACCCGCTGGACGCGGTGGACGCCGCTCTCGTATTTCAGACGGGCGAAGACGCTGCGGCCGGTGATCGAGGCGGTCGCTTCCTTGTAGCCGCCGATCCCCGTCTCCGACACGTCCATCGTCTCGAACTTCCAGCCGCGCAGGGCCGCATAGCGCTGGTACATCTGGAACAGCTCCGCTGCGAACAGGGCCGCTTCCTCGCCGCCGGTGCCGGCCCGAACTTCCAGGATGGCGTTCTTCTCGTCCGCCTCGTCCTTGGGCAGCAGCAGGATCTGGATGCCGCGCTCCAGTTCCGGCAGGCGGCGGTCGAGCGCTTCCAGTTCGGCTTCCGCCAGATCCTTCATCTCGGGGTCTGCCAGCATGGCGGTCAGGTCCCGGCGCTCGTCGCGGGCCTTGCGCAACTCGGCGATGGCCTCCGCGATGGGGGTCAGCTCGGCATATTCCTTCGACATCTTGGCGAAGGCGTGCGCCTCCACCTGGCCGCCGGCCAGGGCATCCCGCAACTCGTCGTGGCGCGCCGCGACACGGTTGAACATATCCTCGAAACTCACCGTCCCTCACCCTCAAGCGGTCCCGGTACGGGCACCGCTTCAATACGTTCAGTCGTAGCCGACTCATCCAATTGGAACAGCCGGCGCAGCAGCCGTTCCGCCTCCACCTGTTCCATGTCGTGCGCCGCGGCCATCGCCCGCAGCACCTGCGACGGCTGATGAAGCAGCCGGTTGACCAGCAAGCGGGTCGCTTCCGCGGGATCGCCGCCGGGATGCTCCGCCAGCAGCCGGGTCCGCACCGCCTCGAAATGGCCGCGCAGTGCGGCCACCGCCGGTACGGCGGCCCGTTCCGCCCTGCCGCGCGCGAAACCGGCCACGGCCTGATCCACGATGGCCCAGGCGGCTGCGGCGGCGGCTTCCCGCGTGGCGCGGCCTTCCAGCGCCACCCGTTCCAGATCGGCCAGATCGTAGACGAAGGCGCCTTCCAGACCGCCTACCGCCGGATCGACATCGCCGGGGATGGCCGTATCGATCAGGAAGACGGGACGGCGGCGGCGCTTCCGGATCACCGCGTCCATCTGGTCCACCGACAGGATATAGCGCCCCAGACCGGCCGCCGTCACCACGATATCGGCGGACTGGAGTGCGGCATCCAGATCGGCAGCCGGCGAGTAGTGGCAGCCCAGCCGGCGGGCCGCCGCTTCGGCGCGGCGGTCGACCCGCGACGTGACGGTCAGGCGGGGGAGCCCTGCCTCGCGCAGCGCCTCCGCCATCAGCTCGCCCATGTCGCCAAGGCCGATCAGCAGACAGGACGAGCGGTCGAGTTCGCCATGGATGTCGCGGGCGGTCTGGACGGCGGCGGCGGCGATGGAAACCGGGCGCTCCGCTATCGCGGTCTCTGTCCGCACCCGCTTGGCGGCGGCATAGGCGGCCTGGAGCACCGCTTCCAGTTCCGGCCCTGTCGTATGGGCGGCGACGGCGGCGCGATGGGCGGCCTTGATCTGGCCCAGCACATGGGGTTCGCCGACCACCTGGCTGTCGAGCGAACAGGCCACCGCGAAGAGGTGACGGACGGCATCGCCGCCGGTCAGGGTGTAGAGTTCGGGCGCCAGAGCCTGCGCCGTCATGCCGGCCCGCTCGGCCAAGGCGCCGGCGGCGATGGCTGCCGTCCGGACAGGATCGCAGGAGGCGGCCAGAACTTCCACCCGGTCGCAGGTGGAAAGCCAGAGGAATTCGGAAAGTCCGCCGGCCTGGAGACGGGCGAGCACGCCGGGGACTTCGGTTTCCTCGGTGCAGATCAGGTCGCGGACGGCGCCCGAACTGGAGCGGTGATTGACACCGACCAGAACCAGTTCGGACGAAGAATGCGCCCCGCTGCCGGGCATAGCGGGCGCTTAGGGGAGACAGGCAGGGCGCGAGCCCGCTGTCATTCCGCAGCCTCGGCCGCAGCGGCCGCAGCTTCGGCTTCGGCTTTCTCGGCCTCGGCCTTTGCCGCTTCGATCTGGGCCGCCTTCTTCTCGACCAGACCGACTAGATGGCCGACGATGTCCTCGTCCTTCAGACGATGGTCGGGCTGGCCGGCGATGTAGACCTGATGGGTGTTGGCGCCGCCGCCGGTGAAGCCGATATCGGTCTCCCGCGCTTCGCCCGGACCGTTGACGACGCAACCGATGACCGAGACGGTCAAGGGGGTGGTGATGTGGGCGAGGCGCTGTTCCAGCACCTCCACCGTCTTGATCACGTTGAACTGCTGGCGGGCGCAGCTTGGGCAGGAGATCACGGTGACGCCGCGGCGGCGCAGGCCCAGCGACTTCAGCATCTCGTAGGCGACCAGCACCTCTTCCTCCGGCTCGGCGGAGAGGGAGACGCGGATCGTGTCGCCGATGCCGGACCACAGCAGCATGCCGAGCCCGATCGAGGACTTGACCGTGCCGGAGCGCAGGCCGCCGGCCTCGGTGATGCCGATATGCAGCGGATAGTCGCAGGCTTCCGCCAACCCCTGATATGCTGCGACCGCCAGGAATACGTCCGATGCCTTGACGCTGATCTTGAACTCGCGGAAATCGTGATCTTCCAGGATGCGGGCATGGTCGAGGGCACTTTCGACCATCGCTTCCGGGCAGGGTTCGCCGTATTTCTCCAGCAGATCCTTTTCCAGCGAGCCGGCGTTGACGCCGATCCGGATCGAGCAGCCGTAGTCCTTGGCGGCCTGCACCACTTCCCGCACCCTGTCGGCCGAGCCGATGTTGCCGGGGTTGATGCGCAGGCAAGCGGCGCCGTTCTGGGCTGCCTCGATCGCGCGCTTGTAGTGGAAATGGATGTCGGCGACGACCGGGATGCTGATCTCGCGGGTGATCGCCTTGAGCGCCAGGGCCGATTCCTGATCGGGGCAGGAGACGCGTACGAGGTCGGCGCCGGCCTGCTCGATCCGCTGGATCTGCTCGATCGTGGCCTTGACGTCCGTTGTCAGCGTGTTGGTCATCGACTGCACCGAAATCGGCGAGTCGCCGCCCACGGGGACCTTTCCGACATGGATCAGGCGGCTCTTGCGGCGCTCGATGTGGCGGTACGGACGGACAGTCATGAACAGGCTTTCGATTCCATTGGGGACACGGTTCCGCGTGCCCCTAAAGTGCGGACGACCATGCCCCCGGTCAAGGGCAAGTCCGGGGTGCCACCCCGGCTTCGGCGCTTAATCAGGCTCTCGAGGCTACCGTCCGGCCCAGCGGTCCGGGTCGAGCGGAACGCCGCGCAGGACTTGGCCAGGCGTTCCCATGGCGGTGCCCTGGGCGCCGTCGACCGATACCTGCAAGCCGCCGGCGTTGCCGGTCTGCATCTTCAGGCCGGCCTTGTCCGGCACCCGGTAGATATCGCCGGGACGCAGCACGCGGGTCATCAGCAGGTCGCCCGTGCCATCTCGGACCTGGATCCAGCTGTCCTGGGTGGCGCGGATCTGGATGCGCGACTGGCCGCTGGTGGCGCCGTAGACGCGGGCGTCGCCTTGTCCCGCTTCGGGTGCTCCCGGCGCGGCCGGCGGCATCGGCAGTCCCGCCACCTGACCCGGCACCGACGGCAGGGGCACGGAGGGAGGGACCGGCTGCGGCGCCGCCTGGGCGGAGCGTGGATCGTTGAGCGGCGTCGCCTCGACGATCGGGTTCTCTTCCTCTTCGCTCTCGTCCGGAGCCGTGACGTTGGCGGTGGCGGTCGGCGG
>NZ_JCACHA010001028.1:0-6017 GCF_059503625.1 Skermanella sp. | reverse complement strand
CGATCCGAATCAAGGAGTTTAAGATGCGCGGTACGATCGCTTTCATGTCGCTGTTCATCGCTGGCGCTACCTCCCTGTCGGCATTTTCCGCCAGTGCTCAGGACAACACTTGTCTGGCGGAGGTGGACCGGCTTGCCAATTCGCTGGGCATGAAAGGGGAGGCTTCGCCACAGGCGACCGTCCCCCGGAGCGGCGCCAGCAGCGAAAGCCTCGCCCAGTCGGGCGGCGTGATCCAGCCGCCCGACGTCGGCAGCGCCCGCGTGATGGAGCCGCCCAACGGCACCGCCGACGGCATGAACACCGCACCCGCGATGCCCCAGCAGGACGGCGCTCCCCAAGGTACCGTTCCCGGAACCGGCAACGCCCAGCGTGCCCAGATCGAAACGCTGCTGCTGGGAGCCCGCAACGCCGGCCGGCAGGGCGACACCACCCAATGCGAGGAGCGGCTGGAGGAAGCACGCGATCTGGCGCGGGAGAGCGGTGCCGACTCAAGGATGTAGCCGGGTCGCCGCAGGTCGCGTTAGGATACTCCGGTACTCAGTTTAATGAGGGGGTATCCCATGGGTTTCGCGCGCAGGCTCGCCGCAACATTGGCCATGACGGCGGCGGCCATCGCCGTCGTCTCTCCGGCACTGGCCTTCCAGCCCGGCGACAGCCTGCCTCCGGAGATCGCCACCGGTACGCGCCAGAAACCCCTGGTCGAGACCCTTCAGGAAATGGTCGTGACGGCCAATCCGGAGGCCTCGCGCGCCGGTGCGGCCGTCCTGGCGCAGGGCGGAAACGCCATCGACGCCGCCATTGCCGCGCAGCTTGTCCTGGGACTGGTCGAACCGCAGTCCTCGGGCCTCGGCGGCGGAGCCTTCCTGGTCTATTACAATGCGAAGACCGACCGGCTGACCACGCTGGATGGCCGCGAAGCCGCTCCCGGCGGCGCAGACTCCAAGCGGTTCGAGGGGTTCAGCTTGGCGGATGCGGTCGAGAGCGGGTTGTCCACCGGCGTTCCCGGAACTCCGCGCCTGATCGAGGAGATGCATCGCCGTTTCGGCACCCTGCCGCTGGGCGACCTTGCCGGCCGCGCGGTGGAACTGGCGCGCAACGGCTTCGAGATATCGCCGCGCCTTGCCGACAGCATCAAGGCGTCTGACCGTATTCCCGACGACCCGGCGGCCAAGGCCTATTTCTTCAATCCCGACGGCACGCCGAAGGGCGCCGGGACCCTTTTGCGGAACGAGGAGTACGCCCGGTCGGTGATGGCGCTGGTGGACCATGGCAACGCCAATGCGTTCTACTCGGGCCCGATGCGCGACGACATCATAGCGGCGGTCAAGCGGGAGCCGCGCCCCGGCGACCTTGCCGCCGTGGACTTCGACGCCTACCGCGTCAAGGAGCGGGAGCCGGTCTGCGGCAAGTATCGCGGCTACAAGGTCTGCGGCATGGGGCCGCCGTCGAGCGGCGGCATCGCGGTCGCCCAGATCCTGGCGATGCTCGAGCCTTTCGACATGGCGGCCGCCGGTCCAAATACCGCCCGGTCTGTCCATCTTTACACCCAGGCCAACCGGCTGGCCTTCGCCGACCGCAACCGCTACGTCGCCGACGCCGATTTCATCGACGTGCCGGTCAGGGGCCTGCTAGACCCCGGCTATCTCGCGGCCCGCAGCCGGCTTATCGATCCCGACACGGATATGGACGTTGCCGAAGCCGGCGATCCGCCGTTCAAGACCGGACGTTTCCTCGACGGCGTTCACCATGATCTGCCCGCCACCAGCCACATCTCCATCGTGGACAAGGACGGCAACGCCGTGTCGATGACGACGACGATCGAGAGCGCCTTCGGGTCGGGCCGGATGGTTCGGGGATATATGCTCAACAACGAACTGACGGACTTCTCCTTTTCCGCCGGGACTCCGGAACGGCCCGTGGCAAACCGGGTCGAGCCGGGCAAGCGTCCCCGCAGTTCGATGGCGCCGACGGTCATTTTCGATCAGGACGGCAAGCTGAGATACGTCCTCGGCTCTCCCGGGGGGGCCGCGATCATTTCCTATGTGGCCCAGAGCGTCGTGGCATTGATCGACTGGGGCCTGGACCCGCAACAGGTGGCGGCGCTGCCGCATTTCCAGAACAACAACGGCAAGGCGCCCGCGACTCTGCTGGAAGCGGGTACTTCCGTGACGGATTTGGCGTCGGAGCTTGAACGGCGCGGCCACGCCGTGGCCCCGACCGACCTCACCAGCGGCCTCAGCATCATTGCGGTCGGCAACGGCAAACTGCTGGGAGGCGCCGATATCCGGCGCGAAGGTCTGGCCGCCGGGCATTAGCCCCCGGTACGGAGACCGCGGGACGGAGCTCTCCGGTACCGCCTGACGCTTCCTCCAGCGTCCGGTGGCATCTACCCCGAACCGTCCCTCCTTCGATTCGCCCCCAAGTCCGCTCGATGCTCCGTCACCGTCCCCTCCGTTTTGGGGCGGAGGAGGCGTTCGCGCATACGCACGTACCTCGGATTGACTGCAAAACCGATTAGGAATCGTTCAGCGCGCATAGTGCGATATCATTTCTTCCTAGCGCATCCTGAATCAATTCAATCCCAGCGGGCTTTCGAGTACGCATGATTTGGGTGTCGAACTTTTCACGCGGGAATTTTGCGACGCTGCTTCATGGACGGCAGCGTCAGCCGGAATCGTCTTCGGAAAATGCCGATATTTCAGCCTCCACCGTTTTTACTTCGTAGGTATTTGAGTGATGCGCGACGGCGATAGAATTTTCACGACCAAACCCGGCCTTGTCTTGCGTCCGGCGCGGCTTGAAGACGAAGACCTCTTGTTCCGCATCTTCGTCGCTTCCAAGGCGACCGATTTCGACGACATGCCGTTGCCGCAGGCGCAGAAGGACTTCCTGCTGAAACAGCAGCATGTTTCACAGATCTACAATTGGCAGGCGCTGTATCCGACCATGGAGCAGTGGATCATAGAGAGCGACGGCGAACCGGTCGGCCGCCTGATCTTCTCGATCCTGCCGGATTAGATCGTGCTGAACGACCTTGCCATGCTACCGGGAAAGATCGCGGTCGGCGGCGGCAAGACCGTGATCAGGGACGTGATCTTCGCGGAAGCGACGCGATCCGGGAAGATCGCGCGTGCCTCGGTGGCGCCCCTCAACCGCGCGCGCAAGCTCTACGCCCGCTTGGGTGTGACCGAACTGCCACCGACGGGAACTTCGCCGATGGTGTCGCTGGAATGGCGTCCACCGGCGCTTCGTTAGGAAGCGCGCCGATGGGGCAGCGCCACATGGTCAATTGTGGATGACCTGATATTCCTGCATCGGACCGTCCGACTGGATCGGCGCCATGTGCACCTGCCGGAACTCCCGCCCGCTCTCGCTCTTGAAGTCGTAGGCGCCTTCCAGCAGCAGCGTGTCCTTGGGCGTGACGAAGATCAGCTTGAAGGGAATGCGGAAGTCCCGCAAACTCGGCACGCCTTCCGTCAGGCGGATCAGCTTCAACTTGACCGGGTTCGGGACACAATCCGCCCAGAACACGTTCCCCACTTCGCTCCGGAAGGTTTCCACGGTCAGCGACCCGAACACCACCATGACACGCACGCTCCAATTGGTAATCCGAAAGGACTACAACTAACCTCGGAACGCATCGGCGTAAAGAAATAATTCGAATGGGTGGTAACTTGCAGCGCGGATAGGTGTCAGCGGGGATGGGCGTGCTTTAGCGGCTTGGCAAGGTGGTCTGTAAGGATGCCGCGCTGTTCATCCAACCGTCCGGTGACGATGAAGTGGTTGGAACTGGTAATCCGCTTCAAGTCGCCCACGTCGCGCTTTAACTCGGCAACGTCCAATTTGAGGACGCTGACGTCCTGCTTAAGTTCGGCGACGTCCAATTTGAGGACGCTGACGTCTTGCTTAAGTTCGGACATATCCTGCTTCATCAGGGACATATCCTGCTTCATCAAGGACATGTCGTCCCGTAGCTCCGCGAACCCTGAATCCATTTTGGATATCAGTTGCCGTAGCAGGGGCTTCAGTTCTGAGAATTCTTCGGTCATTCGGCCAGCCTATAATCCACAATAAAGTATGGACCATATATCAAGGCGACGCCATTATAATCCGGGTGGGATGGCACACTGTCGCATGCCATCCCGATTTGCCGATTAGCGCTTCAGCAGCGCGCCGATCTCCCCGACGATGCCGCGCCGGAACAGCAGGACGCACACGACGAAGATGACGCCGGTGACCACCGTCACCGGCAGCTGGGTGCCGGCCAGATAGTTCTGCAACGTCACCACCAGGAAGGCGCCGACCACCGGGCCGAAGATGGTTCCCAGGCCGCCCAGCAGCGTCATCAGCACGACCTCGCCCGACATCTGCCACGTGATGTCGGTCAGCGACGCCAGCTGGAACACGATCGCCTTGGTCCCGCCGGCAAGGCCGGCCAGCGCCGCCGACATCACGAACGCCGTCAGCTTGTACTGATCGACCTTGTAGCCCAGCGAGACGGCGCGCGGCTCGTTCTCCCGGATCGCCTTCAGCACCTGGCCGAACGGCGAGTGGATCGTCCGGTAGATCAGCGCGAACCCGGCCAGGAACACCGCCAGCACGAAGTAGTACATCACCAGGTTGTTGCCGAGGTCGAAGATCCCGAACAGGAATCCGCGCGGCACCGCCTGGATGCCGTCCTCGCCGCCGGTGAACTTCAGCTGCAAGGCCAGGAAGAACACCATCTGCGACAGCGCCAGCGTCACCATCGCGAAGTAGATGCCCTGCCGCCGGATCGCGATGACGCCGAACAGCAGCCCGAACCCGGCCGCCGTCGCGACGCCGAGCAGGATGCCGAACTCCGGCGTCAGCCCCCAGACCTTGACCGCATGCGCCGTGACGTAGGCCGCCGAGCCGAAGAACGCGGCATGGCCGAACGACAGCAGCCCGACATAGCCGATCAGCAGGTTGAAGGCGCAGGCGAACAGCGCGAAGCACAGCGCCTTGGCCAGGAACACGGGGTAGAGCTGGAACGGCGCCACCAGCGCCAGCCCGAGCAGCACCGCCAGCGCCGCCCATTTCAGCGTCTGCGAGCCCTGCCGGTGCTGGCCGGGTGCCGTACCGGCGTAGTGGGATTGTGTCGCCATGGCCTATTTCTCCCGTCCGAACAGGCCGGCGGGCTTGATCAGCAGCACCACCGCCATGACGACGAAGATCACGATGTTGGAGGCTTCCGGGTAGAAGACCTTGGTGAAGCCTTCCAGGATGCCCAGCATGAAGCCGGTCAGCACGGCGCCCAGGATCGAGCCCATGCCGCCGATCACCACCACGGCGAAGACCACGATGATCAGGTTCGATCCCATCAGCGGGTTGACCTGGTAGATCGGCGCCGCCAGCACGCCGGCCAGCCCGGCCAGCGCCACGCCGACGCCGTAGGTCGCGGTGATCATGACCGGCACGTTGATGCCGAAGGCCTGGACCAGCACCGGGTTTTCGGTGGCGGCGCGCAGATATGAGCCCAGCTTGGTCCGCTCGATCACGAACCAGGTGCCGAAGCAGACCACGATCGAGCAGACGACGACCCAGGCGCGGTATGTCGGCAGGAACATGAAGCCGAGATTGTAGCCGCCGGCGAGTTCCTTCGGGATCGGGTAGGGCTGGCCTGAGACGCCGTACCAGTGCCGGAACATGCCCTCGATGATCAGGGCGAGCCCGAACGTCAGCAGCAGGCCGTAGAGGTGGTCGAGCTTGTAGAGCCGGCTGAGCATCAGCTTTTCCAGCACGACGCCGATCAGGCCGACGACCAGCGGGGCCAGGATCAGCGCCCACCAGTAGCCGATGCCGGTGAACTTCAACAGCATCCACGCCGCGAAGGCGCCCAGCATGTACTGGGCGCCGTGTGCGAAGTTGATGACGTTGAGCATGCCGAAGATGACTGCCAAGCCGAGGCTCAGCAGCGCGTAGAAGGACCCGTTGATCAGCCCGAGCAGAAGCTGGCCGAACAGGACCTGGGGGGGCACCCCCAGCAGCTCCATCAT
>NZ_JCACHA010001027.1:0-6034 GCF_059503625.1 Skermanella sp. | reverse complement strand
CAGCGCCTGACGTGACTTCGGTCCCCAGATCCCGTCGATCTGCCCGTCGTAGAGGCCCAGGTCCTTCAACAGGCGCTGCATGGTCCGGGCGTGGGCGGGATTGCCGAAGTCGAGCGTTTGGTCGTCGTCCGGCTCGCTGATGGCCCTGGCGACCGGCGCGCTCACGGTCCTGGCGGCCGCGGCGCTTCGGCTGGGCAACAGCGAGACCGGCATGCGAGCGTCGGTGCGGCCGAGCTGACCGGCTCCCACGTCCGTTTCCGGCATCATGTGCCCGCCGAAGAACAGCGTCGCCCTGTCGAACATGGCCAGCAGCCGGGCCGGCTTCTCGTCGGGGGCGCAGAAACGGTACTCGGCCCGCAGAAGCGCGAAGTCGGGCGGCAGCATCCGGCTGTAGTCGTCGATGACCTGCCACGCCAGGACGCAGGTGACGTAGCCGTCGGTCGCCGTCGCGTAGCTGTACAGGCCGTAGCGGTTCTGGCGAAGGTCTGGTTCGATCCTGGTCTTCAGCGTCGGGAACTCCGCCTGGAGGCGGGAGTTCATCAGCTTCTCGTCATAGCGCGGCGTCGCGAAGGGTTCGCTCAAGGTCGTCAGGCTCGCCAGCATCGATGTCGGACGACGCCGCACCTCCATCCGGATGCCGTTTTCGCCCGGCAGGACGGTCGGGTTCTCCAGCGTGATTTCATAGGTTTCCGTCAGCCTGCCGAACGTCTGACGGCGGGCGGACAGGATGACGGCCGAAGCATCGCGCGCGAAGACGACAGGCGCCTGTTCGGGGGAGATCCGCTGCCAGGCCTGCGTAGTGGGGACCATCGCTTCGGGATCGTACCAGCGCGTGCAGCCGGCGGTCGACGAGAGCAGGCCCAGGAGCATCGCCGCCTTGACGGCCCAGGGCTTGCGGAAGGGGGCGGGACAGGAGCCGGTCATTTAGTCTAAACCCCCTCTGGAGATACGCATTCCTTCTCGCGACTCCGGTGTGCTGAGCAGTTTGTCGAGCCGCTCGAAGACTTCGAGCGCTTCGCCGGTCCTGTTGACGTGGTAGAGGCTGTAACCGCGCAGTATTTCCAGGTCCCGCCTGGGCGGCAGGTATTGGTTGCGGGCTTCGATCAGCCGCAGCGCTTCCCAGTGATGTTCCGCCTGATATTCGCGGACGGCCTGCTGCGACAGGGCGTCGGCGTGAAGCTCGGCGACCTTGGCGCGGCTCAGGTTGCTGGTCGCCAGTTCGCGCATCGCTTCTTCCACCATGCCGCTTTGCAGGCGCGACTGGATGATGCCGAGCTGGGCGCTCTCCAGCTCCTTTTCGCCGTTGGCCGTCGTCGGGACCGCCAGCGTCCCGGCTTCCTCGAAGGCCAGCTGAGCTTCGGTCTCCCGCTTGAGCGACAGCAGGCACCAGCCGCGCATCTGCGCCATGGCGCTCGTCCATCCCGGGCGGCCCCTGACCGGATTGAGATGGGCGAGGCAGTCGGAAGAGGCGCCGCGAGCCTGCGCCGCGACGGCGGCGTCCATCGCCCTCGGCGTCTCCGGGGCAGTGATCGTCGCCGGATCGGGCGGTGTAAGTGCCCGGGCACTCCGTACCGTTGCGCTTTGCACAGTCGTCCGCGACTTCGCGGCGGCTTGCCGGGTCTTCGCGGCTGCGGGTTTGGAGACGGCAAGAGCCTTCTTGATCTTATCCGACGTCGCCAGCCAGGGCTTCGCGACTTCCTCGGCGCGCTGCCGGTCCTTCGATGCCAGATACGTATAGACCAGACCCTCGGCGGAGTTCTCGTCCGGATTCAGGGCATTGGCATAGACGAACCACTTCTCGGCGTCCCGGTGATTGTTTTCGTTGTGGTAGAACCAGCCGAGCGTGAGGGCGCCGTCGCTGTCCTTGGCTGCCCTGGTTTCCTCTTCGAACGCCTTGACCCGCTCGGGGCTCAGCTTCGCCCCCTTCGACTCCGCGAGCCGGCGGGAGAAGCTGCCCCGTTCCAGTCTTGCCCGGACCTGATCGAGGGCGGTCTTGCCCGACGGCGAGGAGCGCGCGGACTCCAGCCGGAAAAGCTCGTCGACCTGGGCGTCGTCCACATAGGCGGACGCTTTCAGGATCGTGTCTTGCCGCTCCTTCTCGTTGGCGCAGGTCTCGACGATCGTGCGGTAGAGCTTGAAGGCGTCGGCGCCGTGACCCAGCTCGCCATGCGCCTGGGCGACCTGCCACATGATGTCGATGTTGCCGCAGGACACCAGGTCGCCGTTGCGCCCGGCGAGCTCGACGATCCGGGACCAGTTCTTCGAAGCTCCGGCAAGCTGGAGGTCTTTCCGGGCTTCCTGGACGGCCAGATGCTTATCCAGTTCGGGCGGCGTGCTCCAGGCCGGGTTCCTGCGCTTGATTTCGGCCAGCCCGGCGCGGGCAGCGGCAATGTCGCCCTTGGCGGCAAGTTCCCAGATCGGCGCCTCGTCCACGCCGGCACTGGCCGGCTTGGGGTTCATCAGGTCCTTGGGAGGCTGCCAGTTGGGATCGAGCGCCTGCAACCGCCTGATCTCCGCTTCGACGCGGTCGAGATCCCGTTTGGACGCGTAGAAGCGCAGGGCCGTTTCATCCGGACCGCTCCCGGACCCCTGGGGCTGGTCGAGCGTCACGGTCGGAGCGGCGAGCGGCGAGACGTGACTATCGGGCTTCTGGGCATACGCCGCTTCCGGCGCCAGCAATGCTACCGAAGCGCCGAGAGAGACCGACAGACAAATCAAAGCACCTTTGACCATGGTCACAGTCCATTTTCCTGTGCGGCAACTTTCGAAAGCAGCCGCAGCGATGCCGAATAATAATCTTCAGACGAATTGTTTTCCGTTGGCGGTGCCCGGTAGTCGGACTTCATGGCGCGGGAGACGAGGCCGTAGACCGCCATCGCTCCGGGGGAAGCCCCCATCGCCGACGGCTCGCCCGTGGCAAGGTCGACCGTCGCCGCCAGGCCGGGGCGTTCCTTCTGTGCCTGGACCAGCGACACGTAGGGATCCAGATACCAAGGGTCCTTGTAGCCGGCCCAGGTCAGGTAGAGCGGCACCCGGATCGCATCGAAGCCGAACCTCGGCGGAAAGCCTTCGGCCATGCCGACCTTCATGCCGGGATCGACGAGGACCCAGTCCGCCGGAAGCTGCCACCGGCTGAACCGGCTATGGGCGAGCAGGGCGAGGCCGCCGGAGACCAGATCGCTCCAGTCCTTGTGCTGTTCCCAGTCCTGGAACGCCAGCAGGGCGGGGAAGACCCAGTACGACAGGTTGGCGACCAGGCCGTTCGGCCGCTCGAAGCCGACATGGCCGGGCAGCAGGATGCTTTGATCCTCGACCCGCCGGATCATGTTGCTGCGGACCGCCGTCGCCATGGCGGTCGCCGCGGTCAGGAAGGACCGGTCGTTCCAGCGCTTGCCGGCCCGCAGCAGAGCCCAGGCGATCAGAATGTCGCCGTCCGTGGCGTTGTTCTGGTCGGTGACCTTGCCGACGGCCTTGCCGGTCCCCTCCGGCACCCATTTCCAGGCGACCAGACCGTCCTGCCTGACCATCAGGTTGGCATGGGTCCACTGCCAGATCCGGTTGAAGTCGGCTCTGGCGCCGGCCGCCGAGGCGAGCAGCATGCCGTATCCCTGTCCCTCGGAATGGGAGATCCCGCCATTCCCGGTATCGACGACCCGGCCTTCGGGCGTCACGAAGGTCTGGCGGAACCACTGCCAGTCTTCCGGCGGCAAGGGGAATGGTCCGGCCGGGCTGCCGCTGCCCGCGTGAGCGGCTTGGGGAAACGTCAGGTTCGCCATGGCCGCCGCGGCTCCACCAATGAGCACGCCCGCCTTCAGGAATGCGCGGCGGTCAATCATGGTTGTCGCCCCGGCCGAGGCCCAGGAAGGACCGCGTCACCAGCCCGAACGATGCGACCAGCAGAAGCAGGCCGGCGGTCCAGTACCAGACATATTCCGACATCAGGTTGCCGGCGATCAGCCGGAGGTTCGACAATCTCAGGTCGCTATCGAACCGGTGATAGGTGGAAGACGGCTCGATGCTTCTGGTGCCCGCCGGGTCAGCTCCCCAGACGGTGGCCGATCCCGCCAGCCGGTCCCAGTACGGACGCCGGACGAGGCGTTCGACCCCGGCTGCAAGCTGCTCGTCGTTGGCGGCGGTCAGGATCGTCCAGGTCCGCGACGGCGTTACCGGCGACTCCACCTGCATGAGCAGTCCCGTCGGGATCGAAAGCCCGCTGGCGAACAGGTCCGTTTCCTCCCGCCGTGCCTGGCCGAACACCGCCGGGAAATGCTGGCGCACCGATGCCGCGACATCCGCCGCCGCGGCGGATACGGTGTTGATGACGCTCTGGTCCTCTCCCGATTTGATGATCTTCTGCCAGCGGTCGCGCGCCTCGCTGTCGGCCGCCATGGTATCGGGGCCGGGGCGGCTGACGCTCCGCAGCGCCTCGATCTGCGCCAGCACCTCGTCGGCTTCGCCTTGCTCCGGCTGCTCTTCGGCGGGCGCGAACGACGGATCGGTGCCGATGCCCCAGGCGGCGGTCAGGTCGGATTGCCGGACCGGAAGGTCCAGCCCGGCCAGACGCGACAGCGACCGGTGGTTGCCGATGATCAGGGCGTCTCCGGCCGGTACGGTGGAGCCGTGGAACGAGAAGCGGGGATGGACCGGCGTCCCCGCCGCCTGGGCCATGCGGGCCGCAAGCGCCCAGGCGGCGGCTACCTCCTCGTTGGACTTGCTCATGAGGACGAGATCGAACCCATCGGCCGTCCCGTCCGTATAAGGGCTGCCCGTCCTCGCCAAGGTCCCCAGGTCGGGAAACTGGGCAAGGCGGGCATATTCCGGCAGCATCAGCGTGCTGTCGGAGAACAGGCTGAACCGGGGCGCCGTCGATCGTTCCGGCAGGCACGGCGCGCCTTCGGCCGGCGGCAGGTCGCCGGCCAGCAGGATCTCGTTGCGGCCCGGACGGAACAGCGACATCGGCAGGTGAAGGTCCCGGCGCTCGATGAGCTCGCCCATGCGGCTCAGCGGCAAGGCGGCGGCCGGCTGCCCGTTGACGAAGACCGACAGGGCCGATCCGGCTCCGATTCCGGGCGCCGACGCGGCGTTGATCCGGAGAATGGCCTTCCGGCTGTCGAGGTTGAAGAAGTCGCGCGCCAGCGTGACCGACAAGGCCTGCGTGAAGCGGTAGCCACTGAACTCGCGAGTCTTGTAGCCGAGGTCCGCAAGGGGGATCGGGCGTCCCTTCGGGAAGGTCGCGAGATCCGGCAGCGAAACGGCGTCTCCGGCGGCAAGGATCGTGTCGGCCGTCGCCGGCAGCGGCGTGTTGGGATTGGCGAAGGCCCTGGCCGCACTCGCCACCTCGTCCGATGTCCGGCCGGACACGACCAGAACGACCCCTCCGGAAGTTCCCAGCGGGAAAAGGCCGAGATAGGGACCGGCTATCGCGCTCTCGATGCGGCTGCCGACGATGGCGCTCAACTGGTCGGCGGTCCCGATCAGGACATTGCGGCTGTCGCCCAGGACCCCTTTGTCGAGACCGGGGAAGAGGCTGTCGCTGTCGGGCGCACGCAGCGGAGCGGGCTCCGATCCGGGAACGATGGCCTGGTCGCCGAGGCGAAGCGCTATGCCCTGGGCCACGTCCGCACCCCAGGCGACATGGTCCGCTCCGGTGTCCGCCCGGGCGCTCAGGATCGTCAGCCCCCGGCCCGACTGGGACGGCATGGCCAGGGACGACGCCGCGTCGCTGAGGATCGGCAGATCGGACGCGGGCTTGCCGAGGATCTCCACCGAAGACCGGTCCGGCAGCAGCCGCATCCAGAGTTCGAAGGTGCCGGCTACGCTGCAACTGACGCGGTGGCGTGCGGAGTAGTTGACGGTCAGTTCATTGAGGCCGGGCTTCAGATATCCCGCCGGCATGCCGATGCTTGCCGAAACGGGCTTCTCGAACCCGGTCAGCGGCAGGTTGCCCAGTTCAAGGCCGTTCAAGGCGATCTTGAACTGGGACAGGCCCGGCAGGATATGGACCGCGTTCTCGTATGAGAGCTTCAGGGTTGCC
>NZ_JCACHA010001026.1:0-6044 GCF_059503625.1 Skermanella sp. | reverse complement strand
AATTCGGCCGCGTGTTCAACCTTCAGGCCAAGGCTTCCGAAGAAGTCGCGAACCGCACCCAGCAGAACCTCGACGTCCTGCTGCAGACCAGCTCCCTGCTTGCCGAGGGTTTCCAGTCCGTCCTTCGCGAGTGGATGAGCTACACTCAGAGCGCCATGCAGCGCAACATCGACGGCATGAATACCATCATGCGTGCGCGCACCATGCAGGATCTGCTCTCCGCGCAGAGCGACCTGCTGAACGCCGAGGTCAAGCTCCTGCTTGACAGCAGCGTCAAGGTTTCCGAGGTGACCGCCCGCGTCGCCAACGACGCCGCGCAGAAGATCACCGTCGCGACCAAGGAGCAGGCACGCAAGACCGCCTGAGCGGTCGTGCGAAGCCGATATCCGACCTGAACGACGCCCCGGTCTTTTCCAAAAGACCGGGGCGTTCGTTTTTCGAGCCTATGGCTTCCTCATTCCGGCACCAGCCATTCGATCTTCGCTCCGCCGGCCTGCGCTCCCATCGCCTCATGCAGGGCAGGGAGCACCACTTCCAGGTTCCGGTCCAGTTGCCAGGGCGGATTGACCACGATCATGCCGCAACCATTCAGGCGCTGGTGCGTGTCTTCCTCATGGATCGTCAGCTCCGCCATCAGGATCTTGCGAATACCGGTGCGCTCGAGGGCGTCGTGGAAGCGCCAGACCGCAGCCCGCTCCTTGATCGGGTACCATAGGGCGTAAATGCCGGTAGGCCACCGCGCATGACCGGTCGCCAGTGCAGCAACCATCCGCTCGAACTCGTCCGAGACTTCGAACGGCGGATCGACAAGGACCATGCCGCGCCGTTCCTTCATGGGCAGATGCGCCTTGATGGCGCGATAGCCGTCCATGTGCTGGATGCTCGTGTTGCGGTCGCGGGCGAACTCCTGCCGAAGCGTCTCCACGTCTTCCGGATGGAGTTCAGCCAGCAGCAGCCGGTCACGCGGCCGCATCAACTGCCGCGCCAGCCGCGGCGATCCGGGATACCAGCGCAGCACGCCCGGTTCCGCGTTCAACGCTCGTACGGCGTTCAGATACGGTCCAAGCTCCGGCGGAAGCTGCTCCGCTGCCGCCATGACCCGCGCGATTCCGCCGAGATACTCTCCAGTCCTGATTGCCTGCTGCGATCCCAGATCGTAGCGCCCAATTCCGGCGTGGGTATCGAGCACGCCGAACGGAGATTCCTTGGCGCAGAGACGATCCAGGATCAGGGCGACGACGGCATGCTTCATTACATCGGTGAAGCTGCCGGCATGGAAGATGTGGCGGTAATTCATGGCGTGACCATTTAGCGGTTCGACGCCCTGTAAACCAGCCTCGCCTCGATTGAGAGATGCCCAAGCCCGGATCTCCGGACCGGAGATCAGCCCTGGGATGCGACCTGAGCCCTGCGAAAGGCGCGGCGGGTCTCCGGCGCGATAGCCGGGTCGCCCTGGGCGCACCGGGCGCCTTGAAGCAGCGCCGCGCTGTTCTTGTCCAGGCTTTCCAGGTGCTGGTAGATCTTGCAGGTATACTCACGCTGCTGCGATCGCCCGCCCCCATTGTAGCGCGCGACGGCGGCGCTCCAGCTTCCCGAGTCGGCACGAAGGCGCTTCAGATAGCGGGCGGCGTACCAGACATTGGCGGAGGGGTCCAGGATGCGTTCGACGGGACGGAAATTCGCCCGGTGATGCTGGACGGACAGCTGCATGCATCCAACCGTGGCATTCTGCCGCACCCGCCCCTGATTGTCGAGGAGGTGCGACTTCGCTTCGCTGGCGCTGTCGGAGTAGACGGACTTGCCGTCAAGGTTCATCGCGAAAGGCTGTGGCGATCCGTCCTGGCCGCTCTCCACCAGAGCGATGGAAAGCAGCAGGCCTCGCGGGATATCAAGCTCACGTTCCGCTTCCAGAACATGCTCGGTGCAGCTTGACGCCTGTGCCGTGCCCGGGGGTATGAACCACATCGCTGCCGCCACCGCGGTCATCAACAGATGTGACTTACAGATGCGCGGACGCCCGTAAGGTGCCTGCATTGATCTTCTTCCCCCTGGCTCTCACCAGCTTGCGCGCTGGCACCGTACACATGCACGGATTTATTCACCGATCGCCGATACCGGTACGGCGACCGCCTCCTGGCTTGAGTTCCAAGTGCCACACGCGGCACCTACAAAGATCTTTTTCAGAAATTCCTCTCTACGTCAACCGGTATGTAACCTGGACCCGTTAAGCGGGTAATTCCGGCGGGATTTGAATACTTCGAAATGGCGGATAAATAGTGGTGACAAAAATCCTCAATTGACCGAACGGGTAGGGTAGAGCATATCCGATAGTCGATGCACCAGCCGTCTATCACGGAAACTCAGATCTTGATCGATACCGATTCCAGCCCAGGGCTGGAAAACTTCCCGGACATTGCCGAAGCGGCCTTGATCGCGGGTTATGCCTTGCTGGATGCGGGCATCGGCGACGCTGCCGAAGACAGCTTTCGGACGGCCATCGGGATGGCTCCGGCCTGCGGCGAAGCAAGGGGCGCGCTGGCGGGTCTGCTTGCCGATCAGGAGCGATGGGCCGAAGCGGCGGAGGAATATCGCCTTGCCGCAGAACTGGAACCGTTCCGGGCCGACTGGCAGTACGGTCTGGCCGAAGCTCGCGCCCGGACAGGCGACAATGCCGGTGCCCTCGAAGTCTGGAACGGGCTGCTGGCGCAACGGCCGGACAATGCGATGGTTCGCCGCGCGCTGGCGCGCATCCACGTCTCTGCCGGCCAGCCTGCCCAGGCGGTGGAGCAGTTCCGGGAGGCTCTGTTTCTCGATCCCGGCGACGCGGGCACGACCGTCGAACTTGCCGAAGCCTTGATCGCTTCGGGCGATCCGCTGGCAGCGGTCGAAACTCTTCAGCCGCTGCTGCGCCGGTCTCCGGATTTGTCCAAGGGCCTGCTGTCGCTCGGACGGGCCTGGCTCGATCTGGGCGAGAGGAAGAAGGCTACCGACGCGTTGTACCGGTGCCTGGACGCCGGCCCGGACGATCCCTGCGCCGTGCAGGCATTGATCTGCCGCATCGAGGGCGATCCGACGGAAACCATGTCGCAAGCCTATGTCAGGGCGTTGTTCGACCGCTATGCCGACAGGTTCGACGAGGATCTGACGATTCGCTTGAAGTATCAGGCGCCACAGACCCTTCGCGCCCTGGCCGAGCGGCTTTCCGGCATCGCGGATGGCGGCCTCGACGTCCTGGATGTCGGCTGCGGCACCGGTCTTGCCGGTGTGGCGTTCCGCCCGCTGGCTCGCCGGCTGCATGGATCGGACCTGGCGCCACGCATGGTGGAGAAGGCGCGACGGCGAGGCGTCTACGATCATCTGGAAGTCACCGACCTGGTCAGCGGGATCGCCGGGACGCCGGGTGCTTGGGACCTGATCGTCGCGGCCGACGTGCTGGTCTATGTCGGCGATCTGGAGCCCGTCATGCGGGCCTCCGCCCTGGGACTGCGTCCCGGCGGCTATTTCTGCGCTTCCGTCGAGCACTGCGGAGGCGATGGATACCTCTTGGGGCCGTCTCGCCGCTACGCCCACAGCGCCGCCTATCTTCGCAGGGTCGTGGCGGAGGCCGGATTGGAGCTGTCCGTGCTGGAGGATGCCGTACCGCGCTGGGAAAAAGGCCAGCCCGTCCCGGGACTGGCCTTCGCGGTCAGGCGTCCCGACTGACCTGATCGGCTTCCATTCAGATGATCCGCATCAGCGGCTCCTTCTCGCCCTCCACCTGCCAGTGGGCATTGAGGTGCCCGGCTTCGTCGAATGTCAGTTCAAGCCAGTTCCGTGCTCGTATGTACCGGCGTCCGGTTTCTTCGAAGGGGACCATCTCGAGGGTGGTGTCGGTGGCGATCGTCTCCGTGCCCCGGCTCAGCCGCTCCAGCACGTCGGCATAGAACTTGGACGGCGCCGGGTGGACGATCCCCGAGGACGTCAACTGCCACATGTCGAAGCCGGCGCCGTGGATGACGCCGCAGGCGCCAAGGTGGATCTCGCCGGACAGGACCGTCAGCCGAAGCTGCCGGTCGCGCGCCATGTCACCCAGCAGGCGGATGAACCGCAGATACTCCTTCTCGTGGACGTAGCTGCGCCACTGGTCGCGCAGGTCGTCCTCCATGGAAGCCGTTCCCGGCCAAAAGTTGATCAGACGCTCGACGGCGTGGAGGTTGGCGAAGACCATCGGGACGCTGGACATCAGGAGCACGTGCCTGCAACCGTCGAATCGCTCGAGCCAGCCGGGCAGTTCGGTCCATGTCTCTTCGCTCATCACGCGCGCCTGGGTCCTCTCGGTCCTGAGATCGGGGACGAAGATGCCCAGATCGCCGATCTTGAACCCCTGCGTGAAGGTGCCGACCGACGTACCCCAGATACAATCCGCAGGATCGTCCGGAGCGCAGCCCAGCTGAAACAACGAAAAGCTGCGGCGTGCGATCTCGAAGATTCCCTGGAAAACCGGGCAGGTACGGCGCTCGTCAGGATGGGAGCCCCATCCGTCGAAGATATCGTGGTCGTCCCACATCATGATGGAGGGAACGGTGCACAGCAGGGCCGCCGCCTCGGCCTGGCTCCACTGGTGGCAGTACAGATCGAAATAGAAGGCTTCCGCCTCCTCGGCCATGGCGGACGTGAAGGGCGCCGCGACGGCGTCGCGGGCGGGCAGCGCCTGCCAAGCCTTGAGCGAGGGGCAATCCTTCCATAATGCATCGGCGTAGAGCTGATCGCCCCCGTGCAGCAGCAGGTGATACGGCCGTGTCCGATGCAATCCGTTCAGATGCCCCCAGCGCGCGTTGCGCGGCAGGTTCTGCTGGCTGAAGACGTCCTCGTCCTCGGTTCCATTACAGGCGGTATAGGCGATACGAGGCATTGCCGCCCGGCCCGGCACCGTCATGTACCAGCGGCCCCCATCAGGGAAACCATAGCCGATGCGGACTTCGTCCTCGCCTCTAGGAACCGCAAATTCCCATCGCCATACGTGCCGCTTGCCCAGCGTCGCGATGTGACGCGGCGGGATCGGCAACATGACGCCGTCTGCTTTCATGTCGGGTGGTTCGGCGGCACCATTCAGGACGAAAAGGGCGGAAACGCGCCAGCGTTCGCCCTGTACACCCCGGAAATGGAGAATTGGTCCGATGACCTCGCGGCGTTCTTTCTTCTTAATCGGAAGCGGCATTCATGGCGCCCAGCAGTTTCAGGCTCCTTCGGTCTTTTTCCGTCGGAGCAGATCGAGCATACGTTCGGGCACCGGTTCGTTCAGGACGCCGTCATAGATGCGATGAAGCTCCTGGACATGCTGCCGATATTGCTGGAGGAGAGCGGCCGCCTCGATGTCGGTTCTGATCACCAACTCGACCTCCCGCTTCTCCTCGTCGCTAAGCGCGCCATCCAGATAGGCGTTGATATCGCTCATCGTCAGTCGCTTCATTGATAAACATCCCGGCGCTACAAGGTGCGGTTCACCCCGCAACGGGAACAAACCGAAGCAGGCGGTATTCTCATCGACTATGAGCACTTTCGAGCCCTTTTGAGCACTTCTCTGCCATTTAGGCTGAATTGACCTGTAACCGCAATGTTGATTGCGGATCGCAATCTGCCCCCGTGATTGAAAAGTGGCACACCCAGGCGACGAGAGTGATTCCGCGAGCTTAACAAATCCGCCCCGCTTCTTGTTCCTTTGCTGTGGAGAGCGTAGTGCTGGGGACATGACTGCTCCATGCCGCCGGAAATGGCGGATGCCGGGGAAAAGACGTGTAAGACGGGGCGCGGTTCGATAGATCCCCGCGCCCGTGGATCTCAGGCAGCCATAAGGTTGTTCAACCGCTCCCTTGCGCGGCAGAGACGCGAGCGGATCGTCCCGATCGAGACGTTCAGCTTTTCGGCCGCTTCCTGGTAGGGCCGGCCCTCGATCGCCACGAGCCGGACGACCTTCCGCTGGCAGGGCGTCAGGCTGTCGAAAGCACGATCGACATCGCGGAACACGAGTCGGGAGATCTGGGAAGGTTCGACCGACATGGCATGGT
>NZ_JCACHA010001025.1:0-6059 GCF_059503625.1 Skermanella sp. | reverse complement strand
CGTTCAAGAGCGGCGGCGAAGCGGCTGTTCAGCTTGCCGGCGCCCATATCGACGCCAACGTCAACAATCCCAACGAGAACTTCGGCCAGTGGAAGGCCGGCATGGTCCGTCCGCTCTGCGTCTTCAGCGCCAACCGGATGGCTGCCGGTCCCAAGGTCGCTGGCGACATGAGCTGGTCCGACATCCCGACCTGCAAGGAAGGCGGGCTGAACGTCGAGAACTACCAGATGCCGCGAACCGTCTGGTTGCCGGCCGGCGTGCCCGACGACGCGGTGAAGTTCTTCGTCGATGTCCTGACCAAGGCGCAGCAGACGCCGGAATGGAAGTCCTACATCGAGCGCACCTCCCAGACCGACCGTTTCCTGACCGGCGACGAGATGCGCAGCTTCGTCAAGGCGGATGAGGAGAAGGCGGTCCAGGTCTTCAAGAAGGAAGGCTGGGCAGTCCAGTAAGAAGCCGTTTCAGGGTGCAGGCATTTGGCGCCTGCACCCCCGCGCTTCCCTCAACCGCTTTCATGGAGGCCCATCCATGCGCATGTTTCACGGCATGGTCCTTTCCCGCTTCGCGATGGAGATCGCCACCGGCTGCGTCACGGCCCTGGCCGGCGCCATCATCAGCTACGGCGCCACGGAATTCGGGACCGGGTGGGACGATGCCGGCCCGCAGCCGGGATACTTCCCCTTTTACATCGGCCTGCTGATCGTCCTCGCCAGCCTGGGCGTCGTGGCGCAGGCCTTCACCCAGCACCGGCGGACGGGACAGGTCTTCCTGACGGGCGAGCAGGCCGGCCGGATCGTCGCCTTCGCCGGTCCGATGGTCGCTTTCGTGGCGCTCTGCGTCCTGCTGGGCCTCTATGTCGCGATGACCGTGTACCTGTTCGCCGTGATGACCATCCAGGGCCGGTTCAAGATCCCCCTGGCGGCGCTGGTCAGCATCGGGACCGCCATCGCCTTCTACGTCGTGATGGAGGTCTGGTTCCAGGTGCCGCTGCTCAAGGGTCCCGTCGAAGCGATGCTCGGCATCTACTGAGCCCGAGTAATCGGTCTTGACCGGCCGAATTAAGAAAAACTGGGGGAAAACGCCTTGGAGAACTTCTCGAACCTTATGACGGGGTTCAGCGTCGCGCTGACCACCTATCATATCGCCATCATGGGGGCCGGCGTCCTCCTGGGCATTCTCGTGGGCGTCCTGCCGGGGTTGGGAGCGCCGAACGGCGTCTCCCTGCTGTTGCCGCTGACCTTCACGATGGACCCGGTTTCGGCCATCATCCTGCTGACCAGCATGTACTGGGGCGCGCTGTTCGGCGGATCGACCACGTCGATCCTGTTCAACATTCCGGGTGAGCCGTCCTCCGTCGCCACGACCTTCGACGGCTATCCGCTGGCGCGGAAGGGGCAGGCGACGCATGCGCTGACGTTGGCCTTCCTGTCGGCGGGCATCGGCGCGCTGTTCGGCGTTCTGGTGATCACCGGTTTGTCGAGCTGGGTCGCGAAGTTCGCCCTGAAATTCAGCTCGCCGGAATACTTCGCGGTCTATTTCCTGACCTTCGCCAGCTTCGTCGGCATGGGCAGCGCTTCGCCGTTCAAGACGGTCGTGTCGATGATGCTGGGCTTCGGCTTCGCCACCGTCGGCATGGACACGATTTCCGGCAGCCTGCGGCTGACCTTCGAGATCCCCGACCTGATCAAGGGCATCAGCTTCCTGATCGCCGTCATCGGCCTGTTCGGCATCGGCGAACTGCTGCTGACGATGGAGGAGGGGCTGCGCTTCGACGGCATCCGGGCGCGGGTCAGCCCGCGCGAGGTGATGAAGACCATCGCCACGCTGCCGCGCCATTGGGTGACGCTGCTGCGGAGCTGCCTGATCGGCTGCTGGATGGGCATCACGCCGGGAGGACCCACGGCGGCCTCGTTCATGAGCTACGGCCTCGCCAAGCGGTTCTCGCGCCGGGGCAAGGAGTTCGGCAAGGGCGAGCCCGCCGGCATCGTGGCGCCGGAAGCCGCCGACCATTCGGCGGGAACCAGCGCCATGCTGCCGATGCTGGCGCTGGGCATCCCCGGCTCCGCCACCGCCGCCGTCATGATGGGCGGGTTGATGATATGGGGCCTGACGCCGGGACCCATGCTGTTCATCGAGCGGCCCGACTTCGTCTGGGGCCTGATCGCCAGCATGTATATCGGCAACGTGGTCGCCGTGGTGCTGGTGCTGGCGACGGTTCCGCTGTTCGCCTCCATCCTGCGCATCCCGTTCTCGATCATCGGTCCCGTGATCGTCGTCGTCTGCTTCATCGGCGCCTATACGGTCAACAGCGGGACCTTCGACCTCTGGCTGGTGCTGGCGTTCGGTCTGGTCGGCTACGTCTTCAAGAAGCTCGACTACCCGATAGCGCCGCTGGTCCTGGCGATGGTGCTGGGCGACAAGGCGGAGGACGCGTTCCGCCAGTCGATGATCATGGCCCGCGGCTCGCTGGCGGTGTTCTGGTCCAACGGTCTGGTCGGCACGATCATGACGATCGGCGTGCTCCTGCTGCTCTGGCCGCTGCTGGCGGCCGGTATTTCCCGCGTGTCCGGCGGTTTTGGGCGGACGCCGTCCATCCGGCTGAACTAACTTGCCAAATCTGGAGGCGATCATGCCCGAAGCGCTGCCGCGCATCGCATTTCTCGGCCTGGGCCTGATGGGCTCGCGTCAGGTCCGCCGCCTGCTGGGCGCTGGCTATGACGTCACCGTCTGGAACCGGACCCGCGCCAAGGCGGAGCCGCTGGCCGCCGACGGCGCCACCGTCGCCGACACGGCGGCTGGTGCCGTGGCCGATGCCGACATCGTCATCACGATGCTGGAGAACGGTCCCGTCGTTTCCGACCTGCTGACCGGCCAGGGCGTCGCGGAGGCGATGCGGCCGGGCTCCATCCTGATCGACATGAGTTCGATCAAGCCGGCCGAGGCGCGCGAACATGCGCGGGTGCTGGCCGGGCGCGGCGTGTCCCACCTGGACGCTCCGGTCTCCGGCGGCACCGTCGGGGCGGAGCAGGGCACCCTCGCAATCATGGCCGGTGGACGGGAGGAGGACTACCTCCGGGTCGTTCCGGTTCTGGAAGCGATGGGGCGGCCCACGCTGGTCGGTCCCTCCGGCGCGGGCCAATACGCCAAGCTGGCGAACCAGGTCATCGTCGGCGTCACGATAGCCGCCGTGGCCGAAGCGCTGCTGCTGGCGGAACGGGGCGGCGCCGATCCGGCCAAGGTGCGCGAAGCCCTGCGCGGCGGCTTCGCCGAGAGCCGCGTGCTCGACCTGCACGGCTCCCGTATGGTGGAGAAGGCGTTCGAGACCAAGGGCCGTTCCGTCACCCACCTGAAGGACATGGACAACGCGCTGGCCGCCGCTGCCGATACCGGCTTCGACGCGCCGCTGACCGCCCAGGTGGCCGATATGTTCCGCGACCTGCTGGCCGTGGAGGGCGATCTGGACCACAGCGCCCTCTACAAGGTGCTCGACCGGCGCAGCCCGGCGATTCCGGCGAGTTGACGTCCCTGTGGAAGCGGCCTCCGGCCGCTAACGGCAAAGCGGCCTCCGGCCGCTAACGGCAAAGCGGCCGGCGGCCGCTTCCACGATGGATCGATTTCCGCATCATGGGCGGCTTCGTGACTATATGATACGGCGCAGGTCCGACCGGACCGCCTCGTCAACCAGCCGAAGTCCCCATGCCCGAACTGCCTGAAGTCGAAACCGTCTGCCGCGGGCTCGCCATGAAGATGGAGGGGCGGGTGCTGACCAGGGTCGAGCAGCGCCGGCCCAACCTCCGCATCCCGTTCCCCGACCGCATGGTCGAGCGGCTGACCGGCCGCAGGGTCGTCACCATCCGGCGGCGCGCCAAATACATCCTGATCCACCTGGACGACGATCAGGTGCTGATCGTCCATCTCGGCATGTCGGGCCGGATGACCATCGGCCGGAACCTGGGGCCGCCGGCGGCGCACGACCATGTCCTGCTGACCACCGACGACGGGTCCGACATCCGGTTCAACGACGCCCGCCGATTCGGCCTGATGGCGATGACCGGGGCCGACGTGCTCGACAGCCATCCGCTGCTGGCGTCGCTGGGGCCGGAGCCGCTGGGCAACGAATTCGATGCCGAAACGCTGTCCCGCGCGCTGAAGGGCAGGATCACGCCGATCAAGTCGGCCCTGCTCGACCAGACGGTCGTGGCGGGCTTGGGCAACATATATGTGTGCGAGGCTCTGTTCCGGGCCGGGATCGGCCCGACGCGGATCGCGGCCACGGTGGCGGGCCGCGACGCCGAACGGCTGGTGCCCGTGATTCGCGAGGTTCTGACCGAGGCCATCGCCGCCGGCGGCTCCACGCTCCGCGACTATGTCCAGGCGTCGGGCGAGCTGGGCTATTTCCAGCACAGTTTCTCGGTCTACGACCGGGAAGGGCAGGCCTGCCCCGGCTGCACCTGCGACATATCGAGCACCGGAGGGGTGCAGCGGATCGTTCAGGCCAACCGCTCGACTTTCTATTGTCCACGACGCCAGCGCTGATGTACCAGTTCGGCATGCCGCACCATCCGGTCCTCACATCGGCGGTCCTCGCCATCCTCCTGCTCGCCGCAGCGCCGTCCGGCCTGCCCGTTTCCGGCATCTATCCGGCCCAGGCGGCGGAGAGCGCCTTCGTCGACGGGATCGACGACCTGCCCCTGATGCCGGGCCTTGTCGGCGTCGGCGATCAGAGCCTCGTCTTCGACAAGCCCGGCGGCAGGATCGTCCAGGCGGTGGCGACCGGCCGGGTGCGGGCCGCCGCCGTCCGAAGCTTCTATGCCGATGCCGCGCCGCAGCTCGGCTGGAAATCGGCCGGCGAGGGACGCTATACGCGCGATGGCGAGTCACTGCGGATCGAGCTGACCGACCCAGGAGCGCCGGGCGGTGTCCTGACGGTTCGCTTCATCGTCAATCCGCAGTAGCCAGGCCTTAATCCAAGCAACCCAATCACCGGTTCTACGGCAAGGCCCGCCCCAAGGCGACGGCCGCGCCCATTCAAGGGGGAGAGAAGCATGCCTTACGAAAATATCCTGGTGGAGACCCATGGGCAGGTCGGCCTCATCAAGCTCAACCGGCCCAAGGCGCTGAACGCCCTGTCCGACGCGCTGGTGACCGAACTGGCCGCCGCCGTCGATGCCTTCGAGGCTGACGACGAGATCGGCTGCATCGTCCTGACCGGCAGCGAGCGGGCTTTCGCCGCCGGCGCCGATATCAAGGAGATGGCCAACCACACCTACATGGACGTCTATCTTTCCGACTTCATCACGAAGAAGTGGGGCAGGGTGGCGACTGCCCGCAAGCCGGTGATCGCCGCCGTGGCGGGCTACGCGCTGGGCGGCGGCTGCGAGCTTGCCATGATGTGCGACTTCATCCTGGCGGCCGATACCGCCAAGTTCGGCCAGC
Organism: Skermanella sp.; assembly: GCF_059503625.1. Taxonomy (NCBI): domain Bacteria; kingdom Pseudomonadati; phylum Pseudomonadota; class Alphaproteobacteria; order Rhodospirillales; family Azospirillaceae; genus Skermanella; species Skermanella sp. Next base: position 623 of record NZ_JCACHA010001025.1, on the reverse strand, counting down.
CGGAGATCACCATCGGCACCATCCCCGGCGCCGGCGGCACCCAGCGCCTGACCCGGTTCGTCGGCAAGTCCAAGGCGATGGAAATGGTCCTGACCGGCCGCACCATCGACGCCGCGGAGGCTGAGCGCTGCGGCCTGGTCAGCAGGATCGTTCCCGCCGCCGACCTGATCGAGGAAGCGCTGAAGGTGGCCGCCCGGATCGCCTCGCTCTCCCGGCCGGTCGTGATGATGGCGAAGGAGTCGGTCAACCGCTCCTACGAGACGACGCTGGAGGAAGGCATCCGGTTCGAGCGCCGGCTGTTCCACTCCACCTTCGCGACCGAGGACCAGAAGGAAGGCATGGCCGCCTTCACCGAGAAGCGCGAAGCCAACTTCAGGAATCGCTGATCCATCCGCCGCCGGGGAGAATGCCGGACGGGAGTCGTCCGGCCCCAGACGTCTGGGGCCGGACGGTGTTGAATAAGACGCTGCCGCCGAGGCTCTTATAACCCCCCACCCCAAAAAAACCAAAAAGGAAAAATTACACAAGGTGTAAAAAACATAGTAAAAATTAAGCGTAAAAAAACAAAAAAAAATATTAATTATTTTATATTACATATATATGAATAATTAACAATTTACACA
>NZ_JCACHA010001024.1:0-6068 GCF_059503625.1 Skermanella sp. | reverse complement strand
AGTGGTGGCTGGAACGGGCATGTCGCGCCAATAAGCTGTGAAGACCTTGGCGTGATCCAACTTAGCCGTCTCGGTACAGCACAATATGCAGATCAGGAGAGGCTGTTCCCCGATCAGGTGCTGGGCGCTGGTCGTCTTAATGGTCCCTTGCCAGTGATGAACCGTGCTCTTGCCACGTGCACCATCCCGAAACCCTCCAGTTCATCCCAGTTCGGTTCGACTGACAGCCTGGATGTTGAACGGACTGAACGGACGCGCCATTCTAAGCCGTTCCGCCAGATCGTTATCGAGCACGCGATGTTCGCTCTCGATCTCGTGCAGCGTCAGTTCCCTGGAGGGAACCGGCTGGGTTCAGTTAGAACGATTTTCACCAAATGGAGTAACTCTAATTCATCGATAAAGTCGCAACCTCCTGTTAACAAAAGTAGGCGCATGGTTCGTGACTTGTTCACAAGGTCACGCCTCATGCCACATGCTATGAAACTTATTGCCGATAGAATGCCCTGCGCTGACGCTCGTATTCTGATCTGCGAGGACGATCCCTTGATCGCCTTGGGATGGGCAACGTTTCTGGCCGATGAAGGGTACACAGTGGTTGGTCCTGCCTACAAGGCTGAGAAAGCTTTGGAATTGGCATACCAAGACCTACCAGCCTTGGCGCTGATTGATATCGACTTGGGCGGAATGATCGACGGCATTTCTGTCGCCGCAGAATTGGCCCCTTTGGGTGTCTCTGTCATTTTTGTTACCGCTGATTACCAGAGGGCGGGTCTGGAAGGACGTGAACTTGCCGCTGACATTCTAATCAAGCCAGTGGGAGAGAGTGCCGTCCTCCACGCCATTGCCTCATCCCTTCATCGGAAACGAGAAGCCAACGCTGGTAGGAGCGCGCTGTCTGCTTGATAAGTCCGAAACAGCCTTCGGTCAAACTACGATCTTCCCAGCGTGGCAGCACACGAACACTGAATGTGGCGCATACCGCTGAGTGGGGCGAGCGGAGCATGATGCAGCTAACAAGACTGGTTTAGAGGGTGGGATCAACTTGCGTCGCTGACTGCGCAAGAATGCACTGCCATCAACGCCGTCAGGAGTTGGGTGTCCTTGAATGGCTTCTGAAGGAAAGCCAATGGATTCGTATCTTCGGCCCGCTGGCGCGTCTGCGGATCACCTGATCCCGTGATGAAGATGTGCGGCATCCGGTGCTCGCGGCGAATCACTCGGGCGAGTTCCACCCCATCGCTGGGTCCCTTTAGGTTGATGTCTAGCAGGACGATATCCGCGCCGATGTCTCGGAGCAGCACTAGCGCCTGATCAGCCGTCGCAGCCATGCCGACGACCGTATGTCCTGCTTCCTCCAGCACTGAGGCGATGTAGTCCGCGATGAGCAATTCGTCATCAACGACGAGCACCCTCAGCGCGTCTTTCAGACCGACAACGTAACCCGGCATTGTGTGCCTGTCTCCTGCGACTCAAATGAAACTTCTGCATCTATCTGCGTAGCGAGACGACTAAGGATTTTGGCTCCCAGTCTGTCCCACATCGCGTTCTTCGACTGACGAAGCCCAGTGCCATTGTCGGCGATTGATAGCATAATATCGCTGCCCCTGCGCTCGAAGAGAACGGTCATACGCCCCTTGCGGTTTTCGGGAAAGGCATGCTTGATCACGTTCATCACCAGTTCGTTGGCGATCAACCCGAGTGGGACTGCCACGTTCACTGGGACTTCTATATCCTCCAATACCATCTCAAATTCGACAGAACCTCCGCCCGGTGCGTGCAGGTCACTGATGATCCCTTGCAGAAATGCTCTGAAATCGACGCGGCGGAAATCGTCGGTCCGATAGAACTGCTCTTGTAGAAGGGCGAGCGACTGGATGCGTTGCCCAAGGTCCTTGATCAAATTCCGCGAGGTTGCGTCAGGCAGGCTGGCCTCCGTAAGCCGCATCAGGCTGATGACGAGTTGCAGGTTGTTGTGCAGGCGATGGTATAACTCCTTCAACAACAAATCCTTACTCTCGCGCAGCTTTCTGCGCTCAGTCGCACGCCCGCAGGCAACGCGGGCACTCGTGGCGAGACGCTTGAACTGCTGTGGTGCTTTCACGATGTAGTCATCGAACCCATCTTTGATCGCACGGACGGCCAACTCCTCATTACCCGTTCCGGTGAACATGATCACGCAACACTCCGGGTGCGCCGTTCTGGCGCGCCGGAAGATGTCAAGACCGTTTGTCCAGCGGAGATCATAGTCGGTGATCAGTATGTCAGCGGTGGCTTCGGTCAGGGCCTTGTTCAGGTCCGCATCGTCCCCGATCTCGTGGATGACCGCATCGGAAAATTCCTGACGCAGCGCACGAGCCACAAGGGCGCGTGTGTCAGGATCATCATCAGCAACTAAAATCCGCATAGATATCTCTGCCAGGACGGTACATTCAACGTGACAATCACACATGAGCGAGCCACAGCCAAGCGGCATACGGCCTAATGGAACCAACCGCAAACTGTGTTGATTGTTCTGTCTGCTTGTTTCAAGTTGATTTCGATACAACAGGTGAAGGCATGAAGCTAATCAGCGGGGCGCAGCCTCGAACCATAATGCGGGCGTGGCGTGAACGGCGTATGCTGCCCCCGTTGGGAATGGGGGCGGTTGCCCTTACCCTCATGCTCCTGCTGATCAGTGCCATCATGCTGAACGTCGGTTTTGCGGTTCTTCAGAGCAGCCGCGAGGAAGTTAGGCGCACCAACACGATCCTTCGTCAAATGGCCGAGCTACAGGGAACTCTCCGGGCGGCTGAGACTGGTCAGCGCGGCTATCTACTCACGGGTGAGCCGCGATATCTCAAACCCTACGAGCGGGCCATTGGGGAAGTATGGGCCGAGTTCGACCAGCTTCGGGAACTGGTTCAGCATCCGGCCCAGGTAGAAAGGCTGCGGGCATTGCGGTCGCTGATCGAGGCGAAGCTCGCGGAGTTGAAGAGGACTATCGAACTCCGGTCCCTCAGCTATGAACAAGCTCTGATGGCTGTTCGGACAGATGAGGGGCAACGGCTGACGGAGGAATTCGAACGCATCACCGAGGCGTTCCACGAGACCGAGCGCGACCTCCTCGAAACGCGTGCTCGACGCGAAGAACGGCAGGTACGGCTGTTTAATGCTCTTGCTGCCACAACCGGTTTGCTGGCGCTGCTCAGTGCCGGGGTCGGTGCCTTCCTGTATTTCCGGCAACGCGAGCATGATGAACTGATCAGGCTCAATGCGGAATTGGAGGACCGAGTGGAGGAGCGTACGGCGCGCCTGACCGAAGCCAACCGGGAACTCGATGCGTTTGCCTACACGATCTCGCACGATCTGCGTGCGCCCTTGCGGGCCATACATGGTTATGCAGACGCCCTCGTGGAGGATTACGGTGAGGCACTGCCGCAGCAAGGCAGGCAATATACGCACCGGATCGTGGCGGCGGCATCGCGCATGGACACGTTGATCGAAGACCTCCTGGCCTATAGCCGCATGGCGAGGGAGGAAATCACAGTTCGTCCCGTTTCGCTTTCCAGGCTCATTGATCGGGTAGTTGCGGATGCTAAGCAGCTTATCGCGGCGACCAACGCTGATGTGGAGGTCAAGCAGCCGCTACCGGAGGTGCGCGCCCATGCTCCAATGCTTCGGCAAGTCATTGATAATCTGCTTTCGAACGCGATCAAGTTCGTGGCGGCGGGTGGCAAGCCAAGGGTTCGCATCTGGGCGGAGCGCCGAGGAGAAGGTGCACGGCTGTGGGTCGAGGACAACGGCATCGGTATCGATCCGGCGCATCAGGAGAGAATCTTCCATCCCTTCGAACGCCTGCATGGTGTCGAGACTTACCCTGGCACGGGTATCGGGCTTGCCATCGTGCACAAGGGCGTGGAGCGCATCGGAGGCACGTCCGGTGTCGTGTCGGAGCCGGGACAGGGGAGTCGTTTCTGGATTGACTTGCCGATTGCTGGAGGTGAAACCCAATGAGCGATTATCAGGACGTAATACTGCTGGTCGAGGACAATCCCGACGACGTTCACCTGATCAGCCGGGCGTTCCGAAAGGCCAACATCGAAACGCCGCTTGAGGTGGCCGAGGACGGGGATCAAGCTGTCAACTACCTTTCTGGAATAGACGATGCAGATGGCTCCGAAATGACACCCGTGTTGATCCTACTCGATCTCAAACTGCCGCGCAGATCGGGGTTCGAGGTGCTTGCCTGGATCAAGCGTCACGCGCGACTGCGGCGCGTCCCGGTCGTGGTCCTGACCTCCTCCAAGACAAGCACGGACATTGAACGTGCATACGATCTCGGCGCGAACTCCTACCTCGCGAAACCATTACGCCCTGAGGGGTTGCTCAGCATGGTAATGCAGATCAACTCTTATTGGCTCTCGCTCAACGAGCGTGCCGTCGTACGTCGTGCTGGATCGTAGCAGTCCCCTGCTTCCTTGATGAAGCAGTATTTTCAAGCCATCCGGCCCGCCGACAAGAAGCAGGCAATCTGAAATGGTTTCTGCCGCTGCTCACGGTATCGCGGTGGCAAGCGTGCCGTTGTTTACTGCGTCCACGACATGATGTTGAACATCAGCAATAAAGTTGCGCAGGGGAAGTTTGCAGCCGCTTTCCTGATCCAGTGCCTCTCGGCCATTGGATGCAAGAACCTGCACCTTGATACCATCTAGGTTTCTTTATATCGTCTTGACGTAATATTAAGTCGTTGGTTCTATATCTGCTGTGCGGTATTTCAGCCAGAAAGGATAGTACGATGGCCCAAGCTACCTTGCGTGACGCTATACGCTCGATTGATGAAGTAGCCGCTGGCCTGGACTCACCAGAGCAGAGGCGGAGGCTTGCCGTCGTACGCGTTCAGTTATCGCTTCTGGCGCGAGAGATTGATAAACCTGCAATTCGTACTTCAATGGGGCCTTTCAACAGCTTGCTTCATTGTGCGGCTGAGTAAACTGGAGACTCGTCACGCTTATATAGGCAGAGCGGATGTCTTGGCGTCGTTGTCTTTTTGTCGTTCAACGGACCTGATTACTGGATTGAGTACGTCCAAGTGCCGGACCCGCAGTTGACGCTCACAACGGGAAGCTTGGATAGACAATCCGAGCAATCTCTTGCGCCAGCCGATCCAACGCGACGCCGTTGCCATAGCCGCGCCCGACGCTACCGCCTCCAGCGTGGCCGGTTAGTGCGTCGTGGACCTCCTCACCGAGGCCCGCCGCCCGACAGGCGTCCTTGAAGGAATGCCTGAACGAGTGGAACACCTTGCGCCGGTCGGCCATACCGATGCGGTCGCAGTACCGTGCCCAGAGTTTGCCAAAACTCTCGGCAAAGCTCCCAAACCGATCCGGCTTCAAGCGGGGGAACATGCGCCCGGACTGGATTGGCCTCGCATAATCGAGGAAGCCCAGCCGGATCAGGACAGGATGAAGCGGGACCTTGCGGTGACTGGATGCTGTCTTCAACCGCTTTTTCTGATCCTCCTCATCCAATATTGTGATGTCTATGAACCATGTATCCCCCTCCTGCCTCAGATCGGCTCTGAGGAGTTGAGTTAGCTCGCCCAGCCGCGCTCCGGTGAACAGCGCCAGGATCGGTAGCCAGTATCTTTCATCCCTCACAACGTGGTTTCCCGGTTCCCAGTATTTTTCATCGCTGCGGCACCCGGTCCAGATCGGAGATGCGAAAATCATTTTGATGTCGGCCGCGCTGTAAGGCTGCCGCCGCGTCGCCGCCGCGACCTTGCTTCGCGCCGGAACGGTGCCGGTGACTGGGTTGGCGTCGAGATAGCCATTGTCGCGCGCCCAGCCGAAGACCGTACTTACGATCACCATGTTCTTGATCACCGATCCCTGGCTGAGCCGGGGTGTGTCCCGTCCCTCGAAGGCGGCGATCAGTTCTCGGATGGGCAGCCGCCGTTGCGCCGTTTTGATCGCGACCGGCACCTTGTACAGGAGCGACTTGAAGTCAACGATGTGCGCCTTCGTGACCATGCAGATCGGCACGTCGCTACCCACGGTTTCAATCAGCCGCTTGAAGATCGTCGCGTGCTC
>NZ_JCACHA010001023.1:0-6075 GCF_059503625.1 Skermanella sp. | reverse complement strand
AGGATCGTGACAGATCCGCCGCTCCAAGCCCCGCGATCAGGCCGCTGGCGAAGGCGCCCTGAAGCAGGTAGCCGCCGGTCGGTGCTTCCCAATCCAGCATTTCTCCGGCCACGAACACGCCCGGCAGGCGTTTCAGCATCAGATCCTGGGTCAGTTCGTCCAGATCGACCCCGCCGGCGGTCGAAATCGCCCGTTCGATCGGCCGGCAGCCGGTCAGGCGAAGGGGCAGCGCCTTGATCAGCGGCGCTATCCTCGACGGCTCAGTGGAAGATCCGGCGACACCCCGGACGAGGCCAGGCAGGGGACCTGTCAAATTTACTGACTTCCGCAGCCAGTTGGAGAAGGATTCCGAGCCGCGCGGCCGGCGCAGCCGGTCCCGTACCTGTTCTCCCGAAAGCTGGGGCCGGAGGTCCAGCGTCAGCACCGCCTCGCCGTCGCGCTCGATCGCGTCGCGAAGCGCTGCGCTGAGCGCATAGACGCCGCCGCCTTCGATGCCCGAACGGGTCAGCATCAGCTCTCCGCGCACCGTCGTCCCGCCGAAGCTGAGGGCGAGGTTCTTCAGCGGTTCGCCCTCGTGCTTGGCGATGAAGCCTTCGCCCCAGGCCACGGTGAAGCCGCAGTTGGCGGGGCGCAGCGGACGCACCGCGATGCCGCGTTCCGCCAGGATGCCGGTCCAGCTCCCGTCGGAACCGAGCTTCGGCCAGCTGGCGCCACCCAGCGCCAGCACCGTCGCATCGGCGGCAACGGTGACCGTGTCTCCGGCGGCATTGCGGACCAGCGGCTTGCCGGCGCCGTCGAAGCCGATCCAGCGATGCCGCGTGTGGAGCGTGACCCCCAGTCCGTCGAGTTGCCGCAGCCACGCGCGCAGCAAGGGCGAGGCCTTCATCTGGACGGGAAACACCCGGCCGCTGCTGCCGACGAAAGTCTCGATCCCCAAGCCTGCCGCCCAGGCCTTCATGTCGTCGGGCGAAAAACGCTCCAGCCAGGACGACACCACGGCAGCCCGCTCGCCGTAGCGGGTGACGAACCGCTCAAGCGGCTCCGAATGCGTCAGGTTCAGCCCGCCGCGTCCGGCCAGCAGGAACTTGCGTCCGACCGACGGCATCGCGTCGTAGATATCTACCTTGAGCCCGGCCTTTGCCATGACCTCGGCCGCCATCAGCCCTGCCGGCCCGCCGCCGATCACGGCAGCGCGGGGGACGGCGCTGCCGGTTCTCTCTTCAGTGTGATTCGCCGTCATGCTCTCCTCCGGTGGCCCACCATAGGCCACCGGACACGCTGAAGAAAGCCGACGGCGATAGAGACCGCCAGCACGGGGTAGAGCGGCAGCAGCGGCAGGTTGAACCGGGCTTCCCCGAAGAAGACGGCGGTGATCGCACCGAAATATGCTGTCGGCAGGAAAGCGGCCAGTGCCGCGTCGGCAGGGCGGCGCACCAGCCAGAACAGGACCGGGAACAGGAAGGCGCTCCACATCATCGCCCAGTGCCAGATCTCGGCGATGGGGGCCACGGCGGTTACCAGTGCGTGGACATCCTGACCGTTCCGCTTGGCGCCGATTTCCGCCTGGGCCAGGGGCAGCGTGTCGAAGCGGAAGAACTGGTAGAGCTTGTAGGGAATACGCTTGGCGGCCTCGACCGGGTTGTCGCGGATATAGTCCGTGGCCAGCCGGTTGAGCTTCGCGTTCAGCGCCAGCTCGTCCGGAATGGCCTTCAGGATGTTCAGGTTCTCCGTGGCTTCCGTGAATTCCGACGGAGCCGGCCACATATAGTTGCCCCAGCGGTTCCACGGGTTGTTGCCCATATAAAGGTTGAACCCGCCATTGGTCGAGATCAGCACCGGCTGGCCCAGTACCTCCCAATTCCTCATTGTCCACGGCGCTATCACCGCAAGGCAGGCGGCATAGGCGATCAGTCCCGTCAGTACTGCCTGCCGGAAACCGATCCCGCGCAGCACCAGCGCTCCCGCCACCAGCAGCCCCGGCAGCAGAAGCCCCTGGGTCTTGACCAGCGAGGCCAGCCCGAAACAGGCTCCTGCCGCCGCGACCGCGACCCAGCGCCGCCGGGTCTCGGCTGCTCCCAGCAGCAGGTCCGTTCCGGCAAGCAGCAGCGCCGTGAACAGCAGTTCCGAATAGATCAGTTCGGTATAGAAGATCTGCGTCGGATAGAGCACCGCCAGCAGCAGCGCCGCCCTGGCCGCCGTCTCCGATCCGGTGGCCCGGCGGGCTATCCGGTAGACGAAGACCATCGCGACACCCGACAGAACCAGATTGGCGATCTTGGCGGCTTCGACGCTGGGACCGAAGACGGCGAACAGACCCGCCAGGAAAGCCGGATAGCCAACCGGCCAGAATGCCGTCGGCTGGCCCTGGACCGCGTAGCCTTCGCCGTTCAGCATCCCGACCGCGCGTTCGAAATACCAGAGCTGATCGCTCATCGGCGCCGCATCGACCGCCAGCATCCAGCCGATCCGGGGCGCCAGGAACAGCACCGCCGCAAGGATTAGGAAACGACTGGTGCTTCGAGAAGGCGTCTTCAATTCCAGCATTCGATCCGGGCCGAGAAGGCGCTGGCGCGGTCCAGCACCTCGTCGTCGGGCAGGGTGCGACCGCGCGCTTCGGTTGTATAAGAGATGTGCTGCGGCAGCAGGAAGCGGAAGATCGTCTCGTTGTTGACGGCCTGCGCGATGTCGTCGACGAACTGGCCGGTCTCGCGGAAGGTCGTCACTTCGTCCACCTTGCTGCGAATCATGCCGATCACCCTGCCGGTCTCGTCCAGAACGGGACTGCCGCTGTGGCCGGCGCGGATGCGCCCCTCCACGATGAACTCCGTGCCGTCTCCGATCACCTGTCCCGGCCGCGCATCCACCGCCGTACGGCTGGGGATGATGGTGGCGGCACCCAGCGCCGGATAGCCCACGACCGAAGCGTCCGTTCTCCCGATACGTTCCGGCGTCGGATTGAAGCGGGCGAACCGCTCCGGCCGGGCCTTGGTCTGGAGCACCGCCAGATCGTCCTCGTAGTCCGACGCGATCACCGTCGCCGCCGTCCGGCCGCTCCGCACGGAGGAGACCGTAACAGCCGTGCAATGCGCGATCACATGGAACCCGGTCAGCACCTGACCGCGCGGATTGATGAAGAAGCCCGATCCGGCGGTGCGGATCTCCACCTTGTCATCCGGACGTCCCCGGTTGGCTCCGGCGATCTGGCTGCGTACCCGTCTGGTGCGGGCTTCCGCCAGCGCGCCCGCCTCCTCTCCCGTGATGACGCGGCCCTTGCAGTCGGCGGTGGGCAGCCGGGTCACCACGTCCTGACGGCTGTCGTAGCAGAGCACGACCGGCGCCGGGGGCGGCATGACCGAGAGTTCCGAGGGAGTGTTGTTCGCGCAGGCGTACAGCGGCACCGCCAGGACGGCGGCGGCCCAAGCTCTCATCGACGCCGCCGGTTCGGCTTTTCCGCCTTGTCGTCGGGGTGGTGCATGGCGAGCAGGCCGGTGGTCTTCCCGCCATCGGGCACCTTGTCGTTGGTAACCGCCCACGCGATGATCACGATGAGGCCGATCAGCGAGAACAGAAACAGCAGGCTATCCATTGGCCCTCATCCCGGCGACGCTCATCCCGACAACTTCCATCCCGGCAACTCTCATTCCGACAAACTCTCCAGCCACGGGTCCAGCGTCGCACCCTGGAGGAACGCCGCCGCGTCCTCCGGCCGCTCGACCGAAACCGCGACGACCGCCGCGGCCGGGCGGACGCCGAGCAGCGTCGCGATGCTCTGGTAGAGCTTGGCCTGATAAGGGCTTGCCGTGAAGCGTCCTCCCACCCAGTACCACGAAAGCACCAGCCGCTGACGCGAGCCGCGCACCAGACGGTCGGCCTGGGCCGGCGGCATTCCCGGCAATCCGTCGAGCGTACGGCTTTCCACCCGGCTCCAGCCGTCGCCGTCCAGCCGGTTGGCATGGTAGACCACTTCCGCCCCCTGCCGCTGGTGCCGGTAATGGGCGACGTACAATTCGATCCGGCGCTGTCCGGGACCCTCGAAGCCGGTCAGCAGCGTCCTGTCGGCTCCGGGGAACGATGGACGCCAGTCCGTAACGCCTCCCAGCGACCATCCCGCCACAGTGGGCGGCGGCAGCGCCGCCTTCGATCCGGTCACCTCAGGCGGAGCCATCACCGTCCAGGCATAGGCGGGACCCGCCGCCAGTACCAGGACGGCCAGGACTGCGGTACGCGCCCGCCAGGGCCAGCCGTTTGCTGCAGCATCCCGCGTCGCGCGCGCGTCCGGGAAGTCGCCCAGCCGACGGTCGGCGAAGCTGTTGCCGATCATCAGCAGGAATATCATGACGATGGAGAAGAAGACCCAGCCGTAGATCAGGTGATCGACCCCGGCCGCCAGCTTCCCGTCGCTCCAGTAGCCGATCAGGATGATGCCATAGGCCCGGAACCCGTTTGCGACGATCGGCAGCGTGAAGCCGATGCTCAGGAACAGCCAGAACTTCCAGCGGCTATCATACGCCAGATGGGCGAACAGGGCCGAGATCACGACGTTGGCGATCAGGAACCGGATGCCGGCGCAGGCTTCCGCGACCTCGTACAGCCCGTTGGGGATCTCGATCATGATCCCGTCATGGAAGACCGGGATACCGGACCACCGCAGCAGTTCGACCGCGAAGCGGGCGGTGAAGTCCTGCAAGGGCGCAATCAGCGCATCGCCGACCGGGACCATGAAGAACAGGAAGGCAAGGGGGAAGACCAGCCGCCGCGACACCGTGCGTCCGAAGACGAAGACGAACAGCGCCACCAGCATCCCGACCAGCGCCACTTCCTCGACCGCCAGCACGTCGCCCGCCCGCCCGATCAGCCAGCCGCCCGCCATGGCGGCCAGCGCCAGCAGAGCCAGCGGTTCCTGCCGGGGCGTCATCCGGCGGAGCATGTCCCGCCGTAGCCAGATCAGCCACAGGCTGACCGGCAGCACGAAGAAGCCGTGGTTGTAGGTGACGTTGGTCCACCAAGTATAGACCATGGCTCCGGCGACATCGTGGAACAGCGCCACCAGCAGGGCGAACAGCCCGGCGAACCACGCCAGCGCCCGTGTCCATTCCGGATGGGCTGCCCGTTCTTCCGCCTGGACGACATCGGCCCGCTGGGTCATGCCCCCTCCACGATCCGGTCGAGCGGGGCCAGCCGGCTTTCCCAGGTGTAGCGGCCGATCATGCACCGCCGCCCGCGAGCGCCCAGGGCCTCGGCCTTTGCCGGGTCGTCCAGCAGCCGGCACACCGTTTCCGCGAACTGCCCGGCATCGCCGGCGACTTCCAGGTCGACGCCGGGTTCCGCGTCGATCCCCTCGAACGCCTCGGCGCTCGCCACCACGGGCTGTGCCATCGCCATCGCTTCCAGCACCTTGTTCTGGATGCCGCGCGCGATCCGCAGCGGCGCCACCGCGACGGCGGCGTGGGCGACATAGGGGCGGACATCCTCGACGCGCCCCGTGACGATGACGCCGGGGCGCTCCGCCAGCCGCTTCACCGTGTCGTCCGGCTTGGCGCCGACGATGGCGAAGCGTACGTCCGGATGCCGCTGGCGGATGAGCGGCAGCACCGCATCGGCGAACCATCGGACGGCATCCACGTTGGCCCGGTAATCCATCATGCCGGTGAAGACCAGTACCGGACCGCCCGGCGGGTAGGGGTTCGGATAGTTTCGGCTGCCATTGAAATAATCCAGGTCCACCCCGTTGCCTATGGCGTGGACATGCTCCGCCGCGACGCCGGGACGCCGGCGGAACAGGTCCGCCTCCGCCTCGCTGACGAACAGGCTGGCGGAGGACCGCGCGGCGATGGCCGTTTCCGCCTTCGCCAGCAGCCGGCTTTCCCGCCGGTAGACCCAGCGCATCGGCGGACCGGCGGTGTCGGCGTATTGCCGCCACTTGTCGCTGTCCAGGTCGATGAAATCGACGATCCGCCGCCCCCGGAAGTCTTTGACGCTCTCGGCAAACGGCGCCATCGAACTTGAGAAGACCACCTGCACCGCAATCGGGTTTGTCGCGTGGATTTCCCGGACCCAGCGCGTCAGTCGAGAGTC
>NZ_JCACHA010001022.1:5063-6080 GCF_059503625.1 Skermanella sp. | reverse complement strand
TCCTGGCCGTGGCGTTCGAATCGCTGGTCAAGCTGGCCGCCTTCCTGGTGGTAGGGATCGTCGTGACCTTCGCGATCATGGGCGGACCGGCGGAGCTGTGGGACCGGATCGCCGCCGATCCCCGGCTGACCGGCCTAATGGTACCGGATCTGGCGACGTGGAGCTGGTGGACCATGACGCTGCTGTCCGCCTTCGCCATCCTGTGCCTGCCCCGGCAGTTCCACGTCGCGGTCGTCGAGAACGTCCACGTCGACGACGTGCGGACGGCGGCGCGCCTGTTCCCGCTCTACCTGATCGTCATCAACCTGTTCGTCATGCCGGTCGCTCTTGCGGGGGTCCTGCTGTTTCCCGATGGCACGGTCAGCGCCGATACCTTCATGGTGTCGATCCCGATGGCGGAGGGCTGGCCCGCCGTGGCGCTGATCGCCTTCATCGGCGGGCTGTCGGCCGCGACCGGGATGATCATCGTCGCGGCGGTGACGCTCAGCACCATGCTTTGCAACGACGTCGTCGTCCCGGCTCTGATGAGGATACGGCCCGGCGACGCTGCTTGGCGTGACGATCCGGCCCGAATGCTTCTGGTGGTCCGGCGTTCCGCCGTGATCGGAATCCTGGCGCTGGCCTACTGCTTCCACCGGGTTATCGGGGAGGCCTATCCGCTGACCACGATCGGACTGGTGTCGTTCGCGGCGGTGGCCCAGTTCGCCCCTGCCCTGTTCGGCGCCATCCTGTGGCGGCGCGGCAACCGGGCCGGCGCGATAGGCGGCATCGCGGCGGGCTTCGCCGTCTGGGCCTATACGGCGCTGCTGCCGTCCGTCGCGGACGCCGGCTGGATCGACGCCGGCCTGCTGGTGCAGGGACCGCTGGGGATCGGCTGGCTCAACCCGCGCGCCTTGATGGGCTGGCCGGGACCGGACCCGCTGACCCATTCGGTCATGTGGAGCCTGGGCCTCAATCTCGCCTGCTACATCGGACTTTCGCTGACGATGTGGCAAGGGGAGATCGAGCGGCGGCAGG
>NZ_JCACHA010001022.1:4113-5053 GCF_059503625.1 Skermanella sp. | reverse complement strand
GGCTCCGACGGCACCGCTCCCGCCTTGCGCGGCATGACGCGGATCGCCGACCTGCACGCGCTGGCCGCCCGCTATGTCGGGTTCGAGCGGGCCGACGCCGTCTTCGCCGGCCGGCCCGGCTGGCTCGACAAGGCCGATGCGGAAGCGGTCCGCCAGACCGAAAACCTGCTGGCCGGCGCGCTCGGCTCCGCGTCTGCCCGCGTCGTAGTCGCCGGCATGCTGAAGGGCGGGCGGCTGTCGCAGCTAGACGCGCGGTCGATGCTGGACGAGGCGTCGAAGGCGATCCTGGCCAACCACGACCTGCTGAGGACCACGCTGGAAAGCATTGCCCAGGGGATCTGCGTGGTGGACCGCGAGAACCTGCTGGCGACCTGGAACCGGCGCTTCGTCGAGCTCAACGACCTGCCGAACGGGCTGCTGAAGGTCGGCATGCCGCTGAGCGACGTGAAAGCCCTGATCCGCCCGCGCACCGACGGCACGGAACTGGAGGTCGCGACCCATCCCATGCCCGACGGCGGATTCGTCATAACCTATACCGACGTGACGGAGCGGAGCCGGGCGGCCACGGCACTGCGCGAAGCAAACGAGAGTTTGGAGCGCCGGATCGGAGAGCGGACCGCCGACCTGCTCGTCGCCAAGGCCGAAGCCGAGCGGGCGAACCAGGGCAAGACGCGCTTCCTGGCCGCCGCCGGTCACGACTTGATGCAGCCGCTCCACGCCGCCCGGCTGTTCCTGTCGGCCCTGGCGGAACGCAGCGGCGATCCGCTGGTCGGCCAGACCGACGCATCGCTCCGCTCGGTGGAGGAGTTGCTGGGCGAGTTGCTGGACGTCTCGAAACTAGACTCCGGCGTCGTGACGGCGAAGCCCTCGGACTTCAGGATCGACGAACTCCTGGGTCCTCTGAAAGCGGAGTTCACCGCACAGGCCGGCGCCCATGGGC
>NZ_JCACHA010001022.1:0-4103 GCF_059503625.1 Skermanella sp. | reverse complement strand
GGATGGTCGGTTCGACCGCCGGCGTCCGCAGCGACCCGGCATTGCTCAGGCGCATCCTCCGCAATCTCCTCAGCAACGCGATACGCTATACCGGTTCCGGCCGGGTGCTGCTGGGATGCCGCCGAATACCGGACGCTCTCAGGATCGAGGTCTGGGACACCGGCGTCGGCATCCCGCCGGACAAGCTGGAGGATATCTTCATCGAATTCCGCCAGTTGGACGATGCGCCGGCGGAACGCGGCAAGGGCTTGGGCCTGGGCCTCAGCATCGTGGAGCGGCTGGCTGGCATCCTGGGTCACAGGATTACTGTAAAATCCACCCACGGCCGGGGAAGCTGCTTCGCGGTCGAAGTCCCTTTGGCGACCGGCCCCGTCAGCGCACCGAAAACAGTCCCACAGCGCCGGGCACGGAACTTCAACGACGCCCTGGTCCTGTGCATCGACAACGAACCCGCTGTCGTCCAGGGAATGGAAACCCTGCTGACCGGCTGGGGCTGCCGCGTACTGACTGCATCGGACGGAGCAAGCGCGCTTGCCGTCCTGGACGGCAGGATACCGCAGGCCATCGTGAGCGATTACCATCTGGACCGGGGCGCCACCGGCATCGAAGTCCTGCAACAACTGGAGCGGCGCCTCGGCTTGCCGGTTCCCGCCGCGCTGATCACCGCGGACCGCAGCGGTGCTATTCAGGCGGAAGCCGCCGAACTCGGCTACGCCGTCGCCCACAAGCCGATCCGCCCCGGCGCGCTCAAAGCGCTGGTGGCGCGCTTGACGGCTGGACATCGTCCCGGCCCAAGTCCCTCGCTCACCCCGCTGCCCGCCCAGTCTGCTCATCACGCGGAGGGTCGACCACCAGACGACCGGCCGCGATGATCACCTGCGTCCGGCTGTAGAGGCCCAGCTTGCGCAGGATTACCGTAACGTGGGCCTTTACGGTCGCTTCCGACACGGCCATCTCGAACGCGATCTGCTTGTTGAGCTTGCCCGAAGTGATGCCGGCCAGGACGCGCAGCTGCTGGGGCGTCAGTGTGGCGACACGCGCGGCGAAGTCCGGTTCGTCCTGATCTTCGGGGGCGTCCTGGAGGCTATCGCCAAGTTCGGGAAACCAGTCGCCGCCGTCCAGCACCGTCCGCAGGGCTTCGGCTATCCGCTCCACGGGGGCCGACTTCGGCACGAAGCCCGAAGCGCCGTAGCCCAAGGCCCGGTGGACGGTAGCGGGATCTTCCAGGGCCGAGACGATGACGACGGGAACCGCCGGATATTGACCGCGCATCAGGAACAGGCCGATGAACCCGTTCATCCCAGGCATATGCAGGTCCAGCAGGATCAGGTCGACGGCGCCGCTTACCGACTCGATCGCTTCCATAGCCTGATCGAAACCGCCCGCCTCCAGGATCAGCGCACCCGGAAAAGCTTGTGCCACGGTCTGGCGCAGGGCAGCCCGCATCAGCGGATGGTCGTCGGCAATGAGGATGGTGCAGGCCGGCATGTCGACTCTTTCGCGTTTCGCTCCCGATAACCGATTATCGGGTGCGGCCGTCCCGGCGGCAACCAAGGCATACGGCTATGTCGAACGCTAAAAGTCGAAACGGTTTGACTGACGGCCCTCTATCCGACGATCCGCCAGCTTCCGTCCGGCTGCTGGCAGGCTTGGCCGAATGCCGACTGAATCCGGCCCCCGACGACGACCTGCTGCTGGAACTCGCGGCAATAGGCGCCGGATGCGGCCCAGCCCTCGCGCGTCGTCCTGACGGCGCCTGCGTTGCCGCTATACGGATTGCTCCACTGGATCGGCGCTCCTATGGGGGCCGCATAGGCCTGCGCCGCTGCCCGCCTCGCATAGACCTCGTCGGCGCGGTCGAGCGAACTGCCGAAACCCGACCCCAGCAGACCGCCGAGCAGGGTTCCGGCGCCGACCGCGGCCAGCTTGCCGGTTCCGCCGCCGATGCCCGATCCGGCCCAGCCTCCGAGCGCAGCACCACCCAGGGACCCAAGGAACTGCTTGGCCCCGAAACCGAAACCCGGCGTGCCGTACGAACCGCCGGGGTAGAGGTTGACGCCGGTTCCGACGTTGAAACCGTTATATCCGGTGCCATACCCGACGCTGGCGTAGGGTGAGCACCCCGTGACCATCGCCAGTGCGACAAGCGCCAGAACCGGCTTCTTCATCGTATCCTCCTCGGGGCCGGGGACTCCGAACTGTTATCTCCGGGTTACTGCACAATCTGCCAGGTGCCGTCCTGCTGCTGGCAGGCCCGGCCCGTCGCCTGTTCGGCCCGGCCGCCGACATAGATGGTCTGGTTGAATTCGCGGCAGTACTGGCCATTGGCCGTTCTGCCCTCGCGGGTCGGGGTCACGGTGCCATAGTTGCCGCTCTCCGGATTTTCCCACCGGATCGGCTCGCCGATCGGGGCGGAATAGGCACGGTCTGCTGCCCTGGTGGCATAGCTCTGGTCGGCACGGTCGAGCGACTTGCCGACTTCGCCGCCGAGCAGCGCCCCCAGCAGCACACCGCCGGCGGTCGCCGCCAGCTGGCCCGTTCCCTTGCCGAACTGCGCGCCGGCCAGACCGCCCGCAGCGGCACCACCCAGCGTTCCCACACCCTGTTTCGTCCCGATGCCTTCAGCGCATCCGGCAGTCGCCAACAGCGACGCGGACAATAAAGTCGATAGGACAAGCTTACGCATCATGCACCTCTGGTTTCGCATCCAGAGAGATAAACACATGAGACGCCGAATTAAGCCCCACACGAAAGGGCTACGCCTCCTCGGCCTTTGGTCAGCGTTGCGGAACCCAGGGGCGGATGCCCCGCTCCGCCGTGACCGTCTCGACCCGCGGCTCGGGACCGGAAAGGTAAAGAGCGTGGGCACCGCCGCGCAGCAGGCGCCAGCGGTCGATCACGACAGGGGCGCGGCATCCTCTTGGCGCCGGATCTGGAGTGATCACGATATCCGCTATCCGGCAATCCTCCGCCAGCGCATCCCGGCTTTTCGCAAGAACGACGGTATGACCGCCGCTCCGGTAGAGGCATCCCTGCCGATCGCAACTCAGCATGCCGTCGGCGCTTTTCCCCTCGCGCGGCCAAACCGTGCTTTCGGTCAGGCCGTCACGGCGCAGCCAGATCCCAGCGTCGAACTTGCCCGACGTCTTGGTGGACAGCGCCAGCCCACCCGACGCCTCCCGTACGGCCATCAGCTTTCCCTGATCGTCGATCAGGATATCGGGCCGGAGCGTGAAGGCCAGCGACATGACGCCCAGCGCTATGACCGGCAGCCCCCAAAGCCGCCAGCGGCCCCGCCACAGCATCAGCCACAAGCCGCCGGACACCATCAGTGCCAAGCCCCAGGGCGGCATGGCCGGGACCAGCTTGGTGGAGCCTGGGAGCGCCGCCACGATGCGGGCCGTTTCCAGGATGACGGTTACGCCCCAGCCCATGACGGTCAACGGCCATTCCTCAAGACCGAACGGAAAGGCAAGGTACGAGATCATGCCGGCCGGCATGACCCAGACGGATGTCACCGGGACCGCGATCATGTTGGCGATGACGCCGTAGTATTGGATCTGCTGGAAGTGGTAGAGCGAGAACGGCATCGTCGCCAGGGTGGCAATCACCGAGGTCAGCGCAATGCCGGCCAGATGCATCCAAAGGCGGCCGAACCATCCCAGTTTCCTGCGCATCTCCGCCCAGGGGCCGCTGATGACCTCGTATGCCGAGATCAAGGCGACGACCGCGCCGAATGACATCTGGAAGCTGGCGCCCACGACGCTGTCCGGCTCCTTCAGGATGACGATGGCGGCGGCGAAGGCGATCAGGCGCATACTGAGCGGGTTGCGGTCGAGCAGGATGGCGAGCATGGCTAGGCTGGTCATCAGGACCGACCGTTCGGTCGGGACCGGCGACCCCACCAGCAGCATATAGGCGAAGGCCCCGGCGACGGCCGCCACGGCCGCTATCTTCTTGATCGGCCAGTTCAGCGCCACGGGTTCGATCAATGCCAGCAGGGCCCTGACGGGAAAGAACACCAGCGCCGCCACCAGACTGACATGGATGCCGGAGATCGAGAGCAGATGGGCAAGGCCCGATGCCCGGAAATCATCCATCAC
>NZ_JCACHA010001021.1:0-6081 GCF_059503625.1 Skermanella sp. | reverse complement strand
ATGTCCTGCCGCAACGCATTCAGAATACAGCAGTTCTTCATAGACGGGCTCTAAGCAGAGCATCAGACACCGGTGATTGCCATATTATGTTTATTTGCTGGTCCGTCTTAAAATACTTTTGCGGACGGCAATCTAAGGGCACAAGCCAAAACAAATGTGCTGCAACGACATGTAATATCCTTATGCTTTGTTGAAAAGCTCAGGCGGTTGCGGCGAGGAGCATAAGGTTGTTGGTGAGAACGCGGTGGACGAGTTCGCGGGCCTGAGCGTCGTCGCATCGCGTCGTGAGGGCTGATCCGATGCGGCGCTTATGCTGGTTGGAGCCGCTCTTGGCATGCCAGCGCTGGTTGCAAAGCGCGCAGTCGAAGCGTTTGCACATGCGTCGCCGGTACGCCGTTTACGGCCAGCGTCGCCTGATGTTGCGCCGGGTGAGGCGTTACCTGACCCAATGCCTCTCCACTAAAGCGAAGCAAGTCCAATGCCAGCCTCCTCGTCCATATAAGCAGCGAATCAGCCCACATCGCGCCGTGTCCACATACATCCGCGCACAGGTCTCATAAGCCCGTCGTTGCGAGAAGACCATCGCAGGCTCCTGGCCGGCAAAAGACAAGCCAAGGTCTGGCCGAAGGATTGCGATCCGCCGAACTGCATGGATCGGAAATCGGCTGGCGGCATTGCCTGAACCCAGTGCGTGACGACGAAATCCGCTCGTCGGGCCTCTCGCACAGCTCAGGTGACGTAGGCTGCGGCCTCGTTCGCGGCGCCACCGGAATCTTGCTCCAGCTGGCTCGAAAACCTCGGCGAGATGATGAGCGAGTGAAGCAGATGCAGCTCCGCGCCGAGGGAGAGCTGAAAAGCCTCATTGCCCCTCAGTGTCTGTCCGAAAACGTACCGAACGATCGGAATCGGTTGGATTGGCTCTTGGCGGCGGGTGCGGGAAGAAAGGAAGAGCGTTTATGTGGACGCCCGAGAACCGGCCGAAATACGACCGCAGCAAGCTGCGCTACCCGAGTGGTCTGACCGGCGAGGAATGGTCCATCACCGGCCCGCTGATTCCGCTGGCGAAGCGTGGCGATAACAAGCGGACGGTGGATGAGCGCGCGGTGCTGAACGGGGTGCTGTACATCCTCTCCACCGGCTGCCAGTGGGCGGCGCTGCCGAAGGACCTACCGCCACGCAGCACGGTGAATGATTACCTCCGGCGCTGGGACGAGGACCGGACGCTCGATCGCATCCACCACACGCTTTACGTGCTTTGCCAGGAGCAGACGGGGCGCGAGGCCAGCCCGACGGCCGCGATCATCGACAGCCAAAGCGTGAAGAGCGCGGAAAAAGGGGGGCTACATCGAGCTGTCGGGGTACGACGCCGGCAAGAAGATCAAAGGCAAGAAGCGCCACGTCCTGGTCGACACACAGAGCCTGCTGATGCAAGCCGACATTCAAGACCGCGATGGTGGCGTACTGCTGATGGGCTCGCTGTTCGGCCTCTACCCATTCCTGCTGAAGCTCTACGCCGACGGCGGGTACCAGGGTGCCAACTTCCAGGTCGGAATGCGCACGACCTGCCGGCAGATCAACGTCGAGATCGTCAAGCGGGCCGAGTTGAGCAAGTTCGTCGTGCTGCCGAGGCGCTGGATTGTCGAGCGCACCATCGCTTGGCTCAATCGCTGCCGACGGTTAGCCAAGGATTGGGAGTGTTTGAACCGCCGCGCGCTTGCCTATCTGCGGCGGGCCTCCGTTCAAGGCATGCTCCGAAGGCTATGTCAGAAAACTATATGATCCCGGATGGACTTTGAGAGAAGCATAGGTGCGCGACGCGACGTGCACCGCTCGGACCCGCTCCAGCAAAGCCGCATCCGCCTCGGTGTGGGCCCAAGGTGAACGGCGCGGCCAAGCGTAGTAGCGGGCCCGGGAGACGCCAAGGACGCGCGCCATCGTTTCGACCGGAAAGTGAGTCTGGTTCGCTCTCATGGGTTCGAAGACCCGGGCGGGATCGTGCCGGTCTCCCTTGCAAATCAGGCCTGGCTGCCCTTGGCGGTGTTCAAAGCTATGCTGATTCCGGTCTGGCACGACTTGTCTGATGTGCGGCTTGCCGAGGCGCTCGACGATCGCGCCTCGTTCCGGCGCTTTTGCGGCTTCTCGGCGCATGAGCCAACCCCCGAGCGCACGGCCTTCGTGCGGCTGCGGGCTCAACTGGTGGCCCGCGGCCTCGACCAGGCGCTTTTCGAGGTGGTGACTGACCAGCTTCGGGCCAAAGCGATCACAATCAAGACCGGCACGCTGGTCCACGCCACCGTGATTGCCTCAGCCAGCCATGCCGATCCTGAGGCGGGCTGGGCTGGCCACCAGCGGCGCAAGGCGATCCACAGCTTCAAGGCCCATGTCGGCGCCGATGCTGATACCGCCCTCGTCGAGGCGCTCTGCGTGACACCAGGAAATGTGCATGACGGCCGAGCTGGCGGCGGTGCCCTGCCTGAGGCACCCGGCGAGGTCTATGCCGACAGCGCCTACCGTGGCCCTATCTTTTGCGCAGCCGTCGCCGCCCGCGGTGATACGCTCCGCATCGTGCCGACGGGCATGTGAGGCCGCCCTGGTGATGACACGCTGCGCAAGCTCCGCCGCCGGAACTACGCCATCCACCAGGTCCTCAGCACCTGGAAGCGCAGCGACGGGCTGCGCCGCATGCGATGGCGAGGACTGGCCAAGGCTACCCTGCGGGTCCACCTCACCGCCATCCCTTACAACCTCCGCCGCTCACTCACCCTCTTGAACAACTCAGCAGCCTGACCTGACTGATCTCTCCAAGCGCTCCATCCGGCATCGCTGCTGAGCAGCTGAACTCAATGCTGGCACTCAGCCATAAAGCGCCTCAAGCGCTACCCGCGCAAAGGTCTCCTAATGCGTCCCCACCCGAGGTGGCGTCGAGCCAGAAATGGAAGGCGTTGCGAAGCTGACCGGTATCAGCCGACGAACAGCATAGGCTAAGCGCGGCATCAGCAACAAGCATAGTGTATAGGCACGTCGTAATAGATCTTCGTTTCGAGGATAATGACGCGAAAGAAGAATGCGCAGTGCTGCGCGACGTCGCCCGCCCAAAGCGTTCTCCGTTGTCGCTGCCCTAGCGATGAAAGTCAGTAGCGCATCCCGTGCTTTCTCTTCTTCTAAAGAAAGGCCTTCAAGTGCGAGGACTTTGTCGTAAAGCTTCCAGCAGGTGTCGTGTTGTGTGAAGCGTTGGCTTTCCGCCCACAGCCGGAATTGATACACAGGTTGCGCAACGAAAGCGAAGGCCGCGTCGGGGTAAGCAAGCGCTAGGCGGATACTGAAATCCGTATCAACCGCCAGTCCAATCTCATCCCTATTGCGAAAGCTGACTCTTTTGGCCGCATCGGCGCGAACTAAAAAGCCTAGTGGCAGGACATGTCGGCGAAGAGCAGCGACAAGCAGGTCTCGTCGCAAACCGGCGTGCTCGAATGTGCGTCCCAAATCTGCATTCTCTTTTTCGGTCATTTTCTGCAAGTATTGTCCTCGAGCATCGATATGCTGAAGCGTTCCATAACTGAGAACAACATCAGGCGCTAAATCGTAAGCAGCTGCCATCGTCGTGATAGCGCCGGGCAGAAGCAGGTCGTCGTCATGCAGAAGAAGCAGTCGATCGCCGCGAGCGCGAGCAAGCAATTCTTGCATATTTCCCACTTGGCCAAGACCAGGAACATGCCTCCTGTACCGAATTGTAATGCCAACTGGCGGGATCAAGCCAGCGACCATTCGCTCTGTTTCCTGATCTGTGGAGTTATCGCCAATGTCTATTTCAAGTGGGCGATAATCCTGCGCAAAGCATGAGTTCAGTGCGGTAAGCAGAAGATCGGGCCTTTGAAATGTTGGCACCGATATTGTGATCAGATTATCCATTATGTCCTCCAGCTTGTGGTTGAGTTTAAAAAGCTTGTTGGTACAATGCATTTTGCTTGATACTTCGACCACTACCACGGTTCTTGAAAGCAAATTTCAGAATATTCTCTCCATGTAGCTGGTGCCACTTTTGCATTATGCGCTTTCATACTGGTTTTTAAAACCGCTTGCTTTTGATAACGCATCATAGATCAGGTAAGCCAAGACAGAAAACCGTATCAAGCATATTCAATTTTATGCCTTATGGCTGCCCAGTCATAATGCGTGCTGACGAGGGAGGATTCCAAGTCTGAAAGCGAGCTCCACGCAAAGATTGAATGACTCCGAAACTTGTTGCAAAAAATGCAAAGATTATATCAGTTACACAACCAACAGGTCCCGACGGTTGGAGGCGGCAAGCTGAAACCAGACAAATGAACATACCAACGCCAACACCAATAACACTCCATGCGCCTGCAAATATTAATCCTGTAGTCAAACAAACAAGAGCTCCAGCCAATGTATAACCTGTAAACCATCGTAAGAGTTTATGAGAAATATACATATACTGTTGTAGCGCACTAAGATGATGTAGACGTGGCCTCAAGAGACGATGCACGTTGAAAGCTTGACAGCTAATGCGAATTTTGCGGCGAAACTCCTCGGCGGGCTGCGACACTGTCGTTTCATAAGCAATGGCATTTCCGGCGCGTACAATCCGGTGACCTTCGCACAGGATAGAAAGTGAGACATACATATCATCGATAATATCATTGGGCGGCGGGCAGTGCAACGTTCGCCGAATCGCAAATATGGATCCGTCAGCGCCCATAACGGATCCGATCCGACTCTCTAATTCTTTAGTATGCTCTTCTAATCGCCAGTAAAGTGATCCTGCCGCCGCGCATCCGTCTGTGGTGGAATAAATAAGATGACCACAGACACAACCGACACTGGCATCTGCGAAAGGTTGCAGTAAGTTGATTATGCTTTTTGGCGAAAATACTACGTTTGCATCAGAAAAGACAATGTAATCGGCTGTCGTACGGGAGATCAGAGTGTTCATTCCATGTGTCTTTCCTTGCCGATTTGGGGACACAATAATATTTATTCGGTCGGCGTACTCAGCTAGAATTTCTGGCGTCGAGTCCGTAGCACCATCTACCCAGATGAACAGTTCAAGCCCGGGGAGATCGGCGCGCATAGCGAGCATGTTCTCTGCCTTGGCTCGAATCACACTAGCTTCGTTGTAAGCACAAACGCAGAGCGCAACGTGAGGAGGCTGCTCACACACAAAACTCGTTCCAAGCTTAATCGGCTTAGGGGATACTCGGGCTAGCAAAGCCAAACTAAGTGGATAGGTGCAAAATGGATGTAACGCCACGGCTGTGAGAACTCCCGCCACGCAAATCAAAATGATGTCCATTGTTCCCACCCGATGATGTTGATTGCGGTTTGTGCACAACGATGACCACGAAAAAGAGAAGACAGCCATCCAATAAACGGCCTGAATCTCTCGAATGACGGCAATTTTATGCGAATTTTGCACCTCAGATGAATTACATCAACACAAACCAACTTTCAGTTTAAAACTTTGAGAGTCACCTCCTCAGGCGTCTCACTGTCTGAATTTGGATAGCAGTTCTGAAGAAGTAGGACGGACCTGCGATAACACTTCAATCCCGAATTCACGAAGCGAGTATTATTCCGGGATTTCAGCATCAGGTCGAGGATATATAAAGAACTGTGATGCATGGTGTGTCTGTTCGAGCTTTAACATTATTAAAGTGCAGCGCAATGGCACGTTTCCGGACCCTGATGACTCCAATTGATCAGGACCGGTTTGTAGTTAGCGATGCGGTTTAGAAGAAAGTCGCCTCGCTGCCGCCGGGCAAGGCGACCGACCCGAGAGCGAGTTGCAACGATAACTGGCTGTTCCTGCGGGCGGTACTGTGGCCTGTGCGGGCCTAGGCGCCCTGGGGCGACATGCGGAATCGGTTCGGCGTCTGGAACAGCGTATTCCAACAGTTCCGCCGGTGGCTGCAGGCTAGGGTGTTTAACCACCTCCTCGAACGAATGTCAGATGGGCCGGCATTTGGATATGGCTTGATCGACGGCACCATCGTCTCCGCAGACGACTAGCTGTTTGGTCCCGGGATTTTGTGGTGCGGGTTCTGGATGCATCTAAACGGC
>NZ_JCACHA010001020.1:0-6082 GCF_059503625.1 Skermanella sp. | reverse complement strand
CCGTCGCCTTCGATCCCTCGGAACTCTGATCCGCAAAAACGAAGCGCCGGGTTTACCCCCTCCGGTTGGAGCGGGGTAACCCGGCGCTTCATGCAGCCGGCGCTATACGCGAGGATCAGAAGTCCAGGCGCGTGCCGACGATGACGACGTAGCCTTCGTTGCTGACCGACGGCCCGGCGTTCGAGGCGGCGCGGAGTTCCTCGTCGATATACATGAACTCCGTCTGGACGACCAGCCCAGGCGCCAGGGTATAGGCGGCGCCGACGCCATAGGCCTTGTAGTCGCTGGCATAGGTGCCGCCGGCGCTCTTGTAGCCTTCGGCATCCATGTAGCTGGCGCCGACCGCGACGGGGCCGGCGGTGTAGCTGATGCCGGCATGCCAGACCGACTGGTCGGCACCGGCAGAGCCGGTCGTCACGTTGAAGTCGTCGGCATCGACATAGCCGCCGCCGACAAGGAAGCCGCCGAAGCCGACCTGGGCGCCGACGTTCCAGGCCGTGAAGTCTTCCAGCTCGGTGCCCGCCGCTGCGTCGCCCTTGCCGCTGGCGCTCGACACGGTGGCGCCCAAGGCCACCGAGAAGCCGGAGAACTCACCGGTATAGTTGACGCCGCCCTCGATCCAGTCCTTGTAGCCGACCGTATCCTTGAATTGGACGACGTTCTGCGCCTGGCTGTCGCTTTCCGGCGCATAGCTGACGCCGGCCTGGAAGCCTGCGAAGCGCGGGGTCAGATACATGACCTTGGTCGCGTCGCCGGCATTGGGGATGTGGATGCCGAAGGAGGGCTGACCGCCGAAGTCGAGGCCCGAAACCGGGTCCGTGACCGCCGCGAAGTCGCCGTAGTCGCCGTCGATCTGCTCGGTGCCGACCAGCGGGGCATAGATCTTCAGGGTGTCGGCGGCGCCGTCGAAGTCGCCGAGTTCGATACGGCCCCAGGTGCCGCCCAGATAGACCGAAGCCTCGTCGGTGCCGACGCCGGTAGCACCCCCGCCGCCAGTGCTGTTCTGCAGCTCGATCTTGGCGCCGTAAAGGAGGCCGTTGTCGGCCTTGCCGTCGGCACGGACGACGATTTCGGTCTCAAGCTCGAACTCGCGGTTGGTGCGGTTCGATGAGTCGTCGTCGTAGAACCCCGCGAAGAACTCAGTGTAACCGCCCAAGGACACAGTGATCTGTGCCTGTGCAACCGACGCGAACAGCATACCGCCCGCAAGCGCGGTACCAGTGAGAAGGATACGCTTCATGTGTCTGCCCCGTCCAAAATTTGTTATCCCGTCGCGGCCATTGAGTTTATTACTTCCACGCCGGTCGCCTTATTGATGCGCAATATCCAAAAATCTAAAAGTCCGAATTTTCGTGACATTCTAAAATCCGGGTATTCGTGATTAATTAGTAACATAATTCTATTGGGGTATTTCTTTCAGGGTAATAGAACGCACGTTCAGGCCGTAAGTCATAATTGACTCAGTATATATTACCTGATCCGGGCCAGTCATATACGAGTCACGGCGTTTGACAGCCCAGCCGCCGACGCGTCATATTCCAGGGAAACCAGAGGCCTGACCGAGCCATGCATCGCTTTGCAAATCCCGCGCGTTTCCTGCGGATATCCAACGCCGTCCTGCCCTGGGCGGCGGGCATCACCGTCGTCCTGATGATCGCCGGGCTGTATCTGTCGCTGGTCGCGTCGCCGGCCGACTATCAGCAGGGTGACACGGTTCGGATCATGTATATCCATGTGCCGTCCGCCTGGATGGCGCTGTTCATCTATACGAACATGGCGATCGCAGCCGCCGTCGGTCTGGTCTGGAAGCACCCGCTGGCCGACCTGTTCACCAAGGCCGCGGCACCGATCGGCGCCGGCTTCACGGCGCTCTGCCTGATAACGGGCAGCCTGTGGGGCGAGCCGATGTGGGGCACGTGGTGGGTCTGGGACGCGCGGCTGACGAGCGTCCTGATCCTGTTCTTCCTGTATCTGGGTTACATGGCGCTGGTGAACGCCTTCGACGATCCGACGCGGGGCGCCAAAGCCGGCGCGATCCTGGTCCTGGTCGGCGTGGTCAACGTGCCCATCATCAAGTTCTCGGTCGACTGGTGGAACACGCTGCACCAGCCGGCCAGCGTCGTCCGCATGGGCGGCCCGAGCATCGACCCCAGCATGCTGTGGCCGCTCCTGATAATGGGCTTCGCCTTTACCGCCTATTTCGTGACGGTCGTCCTCCTGCGTGTGCGCAGCGAGATCGCCGCCCGCAAGATCCAGACCCTGCGCCTGACCCAAGCGCAGGGGTAAATCGTCCGGGACGCCGCCTGCCGGTCAGATGCTTGGATCGAAAGACCTGCCGCGGCTCGGGCGCGACGCGTAGCGGCCCCCGCCGATCACCGCCGCCGCCAGCACGCCAAGGCCGGCGACCGCCGCGACCGTCGCCAGCGGATGCATCGCCGCCGCCGTATAGGCGCTGTGTTCGCGCACCAGCGCATGACGTCCGCTCCGGTCCTGGCCGCCGCGGAAGCCGTGATACAGGTTGTCGCTGGAACGGCGCAACGGACCGCCGGCTTTCGTCAGACCGGGCAGCATCGCTTCCATGATCCGGTCGGTCAGGCGCGGCGCCACGCGCTCCGACAGGGAGATCAGCTTGCCGGCCCCGCCGACGATCAGGTCGCGCGTCGGATGCGCGGCCGTGTGCAGAACAGCGCGGGCGACGACCTCCGGCGCATAGACCGGCGGCGGGTTGAGCGGCTCGGCATTGGTCAGGCTGCGGGCATGCTCCTCGAACATGGTGTCGATCGCGGCGGGCTTGATCAGGGTGACCGAAACCGGCGCTCCCTCCGCCTCCAGCTCCATCCGGAACGCGTTGGTGAAGCCCTGGACCGCGTGTTTGGACGCGCAGTAGGCCGCCTGGAGCGGGATCGAGCGGTCGGACAGGACGCTGCCCAGGTTGATCAGCGCGCCGCCATGGCGGCTCAGATGGGTGGCGGCGATTCGGGACCCGATCACGACGCCCCAGTAATTGGTCTCGAACAGCCGGCGCTGGTCCTCCAGCGGCGTGTCCTGCACCTTGCCGTAGATCGAAACGCCGGCATTGTTGATCCAGGTGTCGAACCCGCCGAACTCGCGCAAAGTCGTCTCCGCGACCGCCATCATGGCGTCTTCGTCGGCGGCATCCGCCACGACGAAGATCGCTTCGCCGCCGTCGCGGCGAATATCCGTCTCGACCTCCCTCAGCGCCTTTTCGTCGCGTCCGACCAGCACGAGCCGCGCGCCGCGCTTCGCCGCCATCTTCGCCGTGACGAGGCCGATGCCGCTGGTGGCTCCGGTGATGACGATGATCTGGTCTTCGACGGGTTTCAGATGCACGCGCATGGAGTGCCTTTCGATGATGCGGACAGGGTCGCCGTGATGCTTCCACGGCTTTCTCCGTCGCGCCAACAGGGGAAGGGCTGGGACGGTTCCCGCTGTCAAGTTCCCGGGTCCGCCCAGCGGCCCGCCTTGTTTACCATCTGCCGCGCTGTCATATTGGCCGCAGAAGCCGGGAAGCGGTGTGCAAATGATTCGCATCGGGGCGACACATGCGGCAAGGCGTCGCGATAAGGTGCCGTTCCGGTATGCAGGGCCAAATTGACAATAGACCGAACGGGTCGCTTTGCCCTTTATTCGGCGCATTCTGGTGGGAGGACTGGCTGGTGCGAGGACTGGCGGAGACGATGGCGGACGGGATCGACCGGCCGGGCGTCGTGCTGAGGATCATCTGGCGGGACAATGGCTGAGTTCTTTTCGATGGGCGGCTACGCCGCCTATGTGTGGCCGGCCTACGGCATCGCGGCGGTCATTCTGGTGACGATGCTGATCGTCAGCCTGCGCGGCCTGCGCCGGCACGAAGCGCTGCTGAAAACACTGGAGACGAGCCGGCCGCGCCGGAGGGAGCGGAGCCGACGCGCTCCCGCGTCCGCGCCCACGACCGTGCCGGCGGCTGAAGGACACGAAGGATGACCCGCAAGAAACGCCGCCTCTATATGCTGGGACTGGCCCTGCTCGGCCTCGGCACCGCGACCGCCCTGGCCCTGACCGCGTTCGAGGACAATCTGGTCTTCTTCTACAGCCCGTCCGATATCGCGGCCCAGCATGTCGGCGAACGCAATTTCCGGCTGGGCGGCCTGGTCGAGGAGAACAGCGTCAAGCGGCTGCCCGACGGCCTGACGATCGAGTTCCGCGTCACCGACACCGCGCAGACCGTGCCGGTGACCTATTCCGGCATCGTCCCGGACCTGTTCCGCGAAGGTCAGGGCGTCGTCGCCGAAGGCCGGATGCGGCCCGACGGCGTCTTCGTCGCCCGCGAGGTGCTGGCCAAGCACGACGAGAACTACATGCCGCCGGAAGTGGCCGATGCGCTCAACCGCGCCGGCGCGCCGCAGCACGCGACCAAATCGCTTGCCGAACCGGTCAACCCGCTTGCGGAGCCTGTCTCCAAGACGGCCAAGGAATAGCGCCATGATCCCCGAAATCGGCCATTACGCCCTTGTCCTGGCGCTGTTCCTGGCGCTGGTTCAGTCGGTCATCCCCCTGGTGGGTGCGGCGCGCGGCGACACCGCCTGGATGGACGTGGCGAAACCGGCCGCGGTCGGCCAGTTCGCCATGATCCTGGCCAGCTTCCTGGCGCTGACATATGCCCATGTGGTGTCCGATTTCAGCGTCCTGAACGTGGTCCAGAACAGCCACTCGATGAAGCCGATGCTCTACAAGGTGGCGGGCGTCTGGGGCAACCACGAGGGATCGATGGTCCTGTGGGTCCTGATCCTGGCGATGTTCGGCTGCGCGGTGGCCCTGTTCGGCCGCAACCTGCCGCCGACGCTTAAGGCCCGCGTCCTGTCGGTGCAGGCGATGATCGGCGTCGGTTTCCTGCTGTTCATCATCGCCACCAGCAACCCCTTCACCCGAGTCGACCCGGCGCCGCTCGACGGCACCGACCTCAACCCGCTGCTCCAGGACCCTGGACTGGCGTTCCACCCGCCGTTCCTCTACTTCGGCTATGTCGGCTTCTCGATGGCGTTCTCCTTCGCCGTGGCTGCCCTGATCGAAGGCAGGATCGATCCCGCCTGGGCGCGCTGGGTGCGGCCCTGGACGCTCGCCGCCTGGGCCGGCCTGACCTTGGGCATCGCCCTGGGATCGTGGTGGGCCTATTACGAACTCGGCTGGGGCGGCTGGTGGTTCTGGGACCCGGTCGAAAACGCCTCCTTCATGCCCTGGCTGGCCGGAACGGCGCTGCTGCACTCGGCGATCGTGGTGGAAAAGCGCGACGCGCTGAAGAGCTGGACTGTCCTGATCGCCATCCTGACCTTCGTGCTGTCGCTGATCGGGACCTTCCTGGTGCGTTCCGGCGTGCTGACCTCGGTCCATGCCTTCGCGGTCGATCCGGCGCGCGGCGTCTTCATCCTGCTGCTGCTGTCGGTCGCGACCATCGGCGCGCTGCTGCTCTATGCCATCCGCGCGCCGTCGATGAAGATGGGCGGTCTGTTCGCCCCGATCAGCCGGGAAGGCGCGCTGGTCCTGAACAACCTGCTGCTGTCCACCGCGACCGCCACCGTCTTCCTCGGCACGCTGTACCCGCTGTTCCTGGATGCGATCGACGCCGGCAAGGTTTCGGTCGGACCGCCGTTCTTCAACTCGACCTTCATCCCGCTGATGGTGCCGCTGATCGCCGCGATGTCGGTCGGTCCCCTGATGGCCTGGAAGCGCGCCGATCTGGCCGGCGCCTTGTCCCGCCTGAAGTTCGCGGCCGTCCTGACCGTCATCTGCGTGCTGGGCGCCCTGTACGCCTATCAGGGCGGTCCGGTGCTGGCGCTGCTGGGCGTCGCGATGGCGGCCTGGGCCTTCTTCGGCGCGCTCGCCGAGTTCGCCGACCGCATCCGCCTGTTCCGGGCGCCGCTGGGCGAAAGCCTGCGCCGGGCGGGCGGATTGCCGCGTTCGGCCTGGGGCATGACCATCGCCCATGCCGGCATGGGCATCGCGATCGCCGGGATGACCGGATCGGCCGCCTGGATGACTGAACGCATCCAGTTGATGCGGCCCGGCGACACGGCGCAGATCGCGG
>NZ_JCACHA010001019.1:0-6086 GCF_059503625.1 Skermanella sp. | reverse complement strand
CCTCGCGGCTGGCCTATAACGTGGCGTTCCCGCTGCTGGTCGGTTTCTCGTCGATCCCCAAGGTCGCCGTGGTGCCGATCTTCGTGCTGTGGTTCGGCGCCGGCACGGTGCCCGCGATCCTGACCTCCATGATCATCTCGGTCTTTCCGGTGGTCGTGAACATGGCGACCGGCCTCGCCACCACCGAACCGGAGCTGGAGGACGTGCTAAGGACGCTGAAAGCGACCAAGCGCGACATCCTGCTGAACGTCGGCCTGCCGCGTGCGATGCCCTACCTGTTCGCCTCCCTCAAGGTGGCGGTGACGCTGTCGTTCGTCGGCACCGTGATCTCCGAGACGGTCGCGTCCAACCGGGGCATCGGCAACATGATGCTGATCGCGTCTTCCAACTTCAACGTCCCGCTGGTGTTCGCCGGATTGTTCATCCTCGCGGGATTGGGCATCGCGCTCTACGTGATCTTCTCCGCGATCGAGCGCCGCGTCACCGGCTGGGCCAACCGCAAGACCGAATTGGCGATGGGCTGAGGCCCTCGCATACCCTCTGCACTGGAGAACGTCATGCTCACCCTGACACGCCGGGCGGCGCTGCTCGCCGGCTTCGGCCTGGCACTCGCCATGTCTTCCACCATGTCTTCCGCCACCGCCCAGACCCCAACGCCTATCCGTTTCACGCTGGACTGGAAGTATCAGGGCATCCACGCCTGGTACTTCGTCGCCCAGGAGAAGGGCTATTTCCGCGACGAAGGCCTCGATGTCACGATCGACCAGGGCGAAGGGTCGGCGGCGACCGTCACCCGCATCATGTCCGGCGCCTACGATGCCGGGTTCGGCGACATCAACGCCGTGATCCAGCAGGCGTCGCAGAAGCCCGCCGACGCGCCGGTCATGGTTTATCAGGTCTACAACAAGCCGCCCTTCTCGGTGCTGACCAAGGCGGACAGCGGCATCGGCAGCATCGAGGAACTGGCGGGCCAGAAGGTCGGCGGACCGGCCGGCAGCGCCGCGACCCGCCTGCTCCCGGCGCTGCTGGCGCGGAACGGCGTCGCGGAAACCTCCGTCGAAGTACTCAACATGCAGCCGAACCTCCAGGAGCAGATGCTGATCCGGGGCGAGGTCGCGGCCTCCCTCGTCTTCAACGTGACCAGCTACGTCAACCTGATCCAGCAGGGGCAGGACCCCGATACCGGCTTCCGCTGGCTCGACTACGCCGACTACGGGCTGGACCTTTATTCCAACGGCGTGATGGTTTCCCAAGCGCTGGTGCGCGACAAGCCGGAAGCGGTCAAGGGGCTGGTGCGCGCCATCAACCGCGCGGTCAAGGACGTGATCGCCGACCCGGCTTCGGGCGTCAAGGCGCTGACGGCGATCGAGCCGCTGGTCGACGCCAAGAGCGAGCAGCGCCGCGTCGCCTTCGCTTTCGATACCTTGATGATCACGCCGGAGACGCGGAAGATCGGGTTGGGGGACGTGGACGACGCGCGGCTTGGCCGCTCCATTGACGTCATGGCCGAAGCGTACAAGTTGCAGGACAAGCCCAAGGTCTCCCAGGTCTTCGACCGTTCCTTCCTGCCGCCGCTGGATGAGCGGAGCATGGGTCCCGCAACGAATTGAGGTCATTTATGACGAACCGCTCCATCGCCTGCGCAAGCCTGCTCGAAGGTCCCGGCTACGAGGTTCGCGGGCCGCGCAGGATCAGGCTCGACGGCGGGCGGATCGGGGCCGTCGAAGAGATAGGCGGCGGGGCTGTGGAGGGCGGGGCGCTGTTCGCCCTTCCGTCCCTCGTCAACGCGCACGACCATGGCCGTCCGGTGCGGTCGAGTTCGTTCGGCGCCGGCGGCAAGCCGCTGGAGCTTTGGCTTCAGTATCTGGCGCTCCTGCCCGCCGTCGATCCGTATCTGGCCGCCGCATCCTCGCTGGGCCGCAGCGCGCTCGGCGGGGCCGGCGCCGTCATGGTCCACCACACCAGGGTCCAGGGCCTGACTTCCTTTCCGGAGGAAGCGGCGGAGGTGGCGCGGGCGGCCCGCGACATCGGCGTCCGCATCGGCTTCGCCGTGGCGCTGAAGGACAGGAACCCTCTGGTCTATGGACCGTCGGACGAGTTGCTGGCGCTGATGCCGGAACCCGCGCGCAGCGAGATCGCGCAGCGCACGGCCAAGCCGCCGCTGCCCGTGGCCGACCAGATCCGGCTGGCCGAGGAAGCGGCGGATGCCGCGGCGGGCGATCTCGTCGATGTCCAGTTCGGCCCGACCGGCGTGCAGTGGTGCTCGCCGGAACTGCTCCGGGCCATAGCCGAGGCGTCGGCGCTCTCCGGCCGGCGCGTCCATATGCACTGCCTGGAAACCCGCTACCAGCGCGACTGGGCCGACCGGAACTTCCCCGACGGCATGATCCGCTTCCTGAAGGAGATCGGCCTGCTGTCGCCGCGCCTGACCCTGGCGCACTGCACCTGGGCACGGCCCGATGAGCTGGAGCTGATCGCGGAGGCGGGGACGACCATCGCCGTGAACTCGGGTTCGAACCTCGGCATCCGGTCCGGCATCGCCCCGGTGGCCGAGATGGTCGCGCGGGGCTGCAAGGTAGCGCTCGGCCTGGACGGGCTGACGCTCAACGAGGACGACGACGCTCTCTGCGAGATGCGCCTGACCAATGCGCTCCACCGCGGCTGGGGTTTCGAGTCAGCCATCGACGAAAAGCGGATGCTCCGCATCGCGCTCGCCGAAGGCCGCGCTGCCGTGACCGGCAGCGCCGAAGGCGGCGTGATCCGGCAGGGCGAACCGGCGGACTTGCTGCTGCTGGACGCCGATGCGCTCGACGGCGACCGTCTGGTGCCGGACCTGTCTCCGGCGGACCTGCTGTTCGCCCGCGCCGGAGCCGGCCACATCGCCGAGCTGATCGTGGCCGGGCGGACTGTCGTGCGGCGGGGCCGCGTGACGGGCATCGACCACGACGCCGTCCAGGCGGAGCTTCTGGCTCGCCTTCGTCACGGCATTGCGGAAAACGCACCCCTACGGGCGGCCCTGCCGGAACTGGACCGGGCCATGAAGCATCATTTTGCGGCAGCGCCCTGCTGCTGATCTATCGGGACCGATCATGACATCCTCACTGCTCAATCCTATGGTAGCGGTCCACCGCGTCGCCGCTTCCGGTCCGGACGACGTTGCGGGCCTGGAACGGCTGGTCGAAGCCGGGACGCTCGACCCGTCGGGCATCGTCGCCATCCTCGGCAAGACGGAAGGCAACGGCTGCGTCAACGACTTCAGCCGGGGCTTCGCGACCCAGAGCCTCAAGCTGTTCCTGCACCGGCATATCGGGCCGGATGCCGCCGGTTCCGTCTGCCTCGTCATGTCGGGCGGCACGGAAGGGGCGCTGTCGCCTCACTGGATCGTGTTCGAGCGAAAGCACGTCAAGGAGTTCGGTCAAGGTCCCGCCCTGGCCATGGGAAGCGCCATCACCCCGCCGCTCCCGCCGGAGCATCTCGGCCGCAAGGCACAGGTGGAGATGGTGGCCGACGGGGTACGTCTGGCGATGGAGCGGGCACGCATCGCCGATCCCGCGGAAGTGCATTTCGTCCAGATCAAGTGTCCCCTGCTGACGGCGGCCCGCGTGACCGAGGCGGAAGGGCGCGGCTTAGCCACGGCGACCCGCGATACGCTCAAGTCGATGGGCCTGTCGCGCGGCGCCAGCGCGCTCGGCGTCGCCCTCGCCCTGGGCGAGCTGGAGATCGACGCCATCGCGGAGGCCGCCATCGGCGCCGACATGGGGCTGTGGTCCGGGCGGGCCAGCACCTCGGCCGGCATCGAGATCATGGGCCACGAAATCCTGGTGCTGGGAATGAGCGGGGAGTGGTCTGGACCGCTCCGCATCGACCACGCCGTCATGACCGACGCCGTCGATATCGAGCCGGTGCGCGCGGCATTGGGCCGGCTGGGCTTCGGCGGCCCGGGACAGCTCGGTGCCGGAGAGCGCGCCCGCATCAGGGCCGTGCTCGCCAAGGCGGAAGCGTCGCGCACCGGCACGGTCCGGGGGATGCGCCACACGATGCTCGACGACAGCGACATATCCGCGACCCGGCACGCCCGCGCCTTCGTCGCCGGCGTCCTCGCCGGGACGGTCGGCCTGACCGACCTGTTCGTCTCGGGAGGAGCGGAGCACCAGGGGCCGGACGGCGGCGGCCCCGTCGCGATCATCGCGGAGCGGGGGTGAACCGATGGCCTCTCCAGTCCAAATCCATCCCGAACCGGGCACCGTCCACTGGGGCTATTTCGACGCGGCCCTCCCGCCCGTGGCCGAGGTCGAGAGCGGCGACACCGTCGTCCTCCACACGCTGAGCGGAAGCCGCGACGACCTGCCGCCGCCCGGCGGCATGACGATCCGCCCGGAACATGCCCGCGTCCACGCCGCCGTGACACCCGAGCTTGGGCCGCACATCATGACCGGCCCGGTCGCGGTGCGCGGAGCGGAACCGGGCGACGTCCTGCGCGTCGATATCCTCGACGTGGCGCTGCGCGACAATTGGGGCTTCAACCTGATCCGCCCCGGCGCCGGCGCCTTGCCGGAGGATTTTCCCTACCACCGGCGCATCCACCTCGCCATCGACCGGGAAAAGCGTCTGGTCCGCACGCCCTGGGGGCTGGAGATCCCGGCCAGACCCTTCTTCGGCGTGATGGGAACGGCGCCGGGTGCCGAGCTTGGCCGCCTCACTTCCGTCGTGCCGCGCTCGTTCGGCGGCAATATCGACAACAAGGAACTGGTGGCGGGATCGACGCTCTACCTGCCGGTCTGGACCGCGGGCGCCCTGTTCTCCGCCGGGGACGGGCACGCGGCCCAGGGTGACGGCGAGGTCTGCCTGACCGCCGTCGAGACGGGGTTGACCGGAACCTTCCGCCTCACCCTGGTCAAGGGAACGAGCCTGAAGGCCCCGAGGGCCGAGACGCCGACGCATCTGATCACGATGGGCTTCGACGAGGATCTGGACGAGGCGGCGCGGACAGCACTCCGCGACATGATCGCCTTGATTACGCGCTGCACCAGCCTTTCGGCGGACGAGGCCTACCGGCTGTGCAGCTTGGCCGCAGACCTGCGTGTTACCCAATTGGTCAACCGGCACAAGGGCATCCATGCCATGCTGGGGCGCTGGGCGCTCGGGCCGGCGGGAGCGAAGGCCTCGGCACTCGGCAAGTAGTACGGATTCAAAGCCAGGAGTTTGGAGAAAAGACATGGAAAAGCTGAAGGTCACGATCAACGAGCACGTCTTCGATGCGCGCCTCGAAACCGAAGCGGCGCCCAAGACATGCGCCGCGTTCATCGAGCGGCTACCCTTCGTGTCCCAGATCGTCCATGTCCGCTGGAGCGGCGAGGGCGTCTGGATTCCGCTGGGCGACTACGATTTCGGCGTCGGCTACGAGAACCACACCAGCTACCCCGCTCCCGGACAGATCATCCTGTATCCGGGCGGCATCAGCGAGACCGAGATCCTGCTGGCCTATGGCGGCGTCCATTTCGCCAGCAAGATGGGCCAGCTTGCCGGCAACCACTTCATCACGCTGACCTCCGGCCTGGAAAAGCTGCCGGAAATCGGCAAGCTGGCCCTGTGGAAAGGCGCCCAGAAGATCACCTTCGAGGCGGCCTGAGCCGAAGGGACGGGGCCTTCAGGCCTGCTTCTCCAGCCGGGCCGCTTCGAACGCCAGCAGCGCCTTCTTCCGCCTGACACCCCAGCGGTAGTTGTGGACGATGCCCGACTTCAGGATCACCCGGTGACACGGGATGATCAGGCTGATCGGGTTCCGTCCGACGGCGGCACCCACGGCGCGCGGAGCCTCCGGCCTGCCGACCGCGCGGGCAAGGTCCTGATAGCTGATGAAGCGGCCGGCGGGGATGCGCAGCAGCGCTTCCCAGACCTTGATCTGGAAGTTGGTGCCCCGGAGCACCAGCGGGATCGGATCTCCCTTTTCCGAACCGGCGTTCGGGCCGAAGGCGAAGACGCGGGCGGCGATCCCCGCCGTGGCAGCCTCGTCCCGGATCAGGTCGGCGGCGCCCCATTCCTCCACGAAGGTACGGACCGCCGCGTCCTCGTCGCCGTCGATCACG
>NZ_JCACHA010001018.1:0-6105 GCF_059503625.1 Skermanella sp. | reverse complement strand
TCTCGCCCAGTACAGCATCCTGCTGCCGACCCGCCGCGCCTGCCGGACGCTCCGCGAAGCCTTCCTCCGCCTGTCGGGCGGCGCGCCGCAACTGCTGCCGCGCATGAGCCCGCTCGGCGACATCGACGCCGACGAACTGAGCCTGTCGCTGGAAGAAATCCCTGGCCTTGCCGGCGCGCTCGACCTGCCCCCCGCACTCTCCAGCCTGCGCCGGCAACTGCTGCTGGGCCGCGCCATCCTGGCCAAGGACGGCAAGGGCATCACCGCCGATCAGGCCGCCCGTCTGGCGGCCGAACTCGCCCGCCTGCTGGATCAGGTCCATACCGAAGGCGTCCCCTTTGACGGCCTGGCCGCCCTCGTCCCCGAGGAATACGCCCAGCACTGGCAGATCACGCTGGAATTCCTGAAGATCCTGACGGAGATCTGGCCGACCATCCTCGACCTGGAAGGCGCCATCGACGCCGCCCAGCGGCGCAATCTGGTGCTGAAGGCGCAGGCCGACGCATGGCGCGCCAACCCTCCCGCCGGTCCCGTCATCGCCGCCGGATCGACCGGCACGATCCCGGCGACCGCCGACCTGCTCGAAGTGATCGCCAACCTGCCCCAGGGCTGCATCGTCCTGCCCGGCCTGGACCAGGAGATGGACGACGATAGCTGGACGGCGGCTTCCATCGACGACGGCCACCCGCAGCACGGTCTCGCCAGCCTGCTGACCAAGCTGAAACTGCCCCGCGCCGAGGTCCAGCCGTGGGACTGCCCGCTGGAACCCGCCAACCCGGCCCGCACCAGCCTGATCGCCGAGGCGATGCGCCCCGCCGCCACGACGGAGGCATGGCGGGCGCTCGACTCGTTCGATGAACAGGCGCTCGACGGCATCACCCGGATCGACTGCCCTACTTCCCAGGAAGAAGCCGCCGTCATCGCCCTGATGATGCGGCAGGCGCTGGAAATCCCCGGCCGTACCGCCGCCCTGATCACGCCCGACCGCAATCTCGCCCGCCGCGTCGCCACCGCGCTGGAGCGCTGGGACATCGCCGTGGACGACTCCGGCGGACGCCCACTGGCGGACACCGCCGTCGGCGCCTACCTGCGCCTCACCGCCGAGTGCGCGGTAGAGAACGCCGACCCGCTCCGCCTGCTCGCCCTGCTTAAGCACCCCCTGGCGGGTGGCCGGCTGGAGCTGATCAAGTTCCGCAACCGCGCCCGCCACCTGGAACGCGCTGTCCTACGCGGCCCCCGCCCCGCCCCCGGTTTCCGGGGCCTGCTCACCGCCCTACAGCAAGCCGACGAACGCCGCTTCGACTTCGGCGAGGAAGGCCGCGTCAAGCTGATCCAATTCGTCGAGAAGCTGCAAAGCCGCGCGGCCGACTTCTTCGACGCGATGTCCGGCCCCAACGCGCTCCAGCCCGCCGACTGGCTGCGCCTGCACATCGCGTTTGCCGAATCGCTGGCCGCGACCGACGACCTCAGCGGCCCCGACCGTCTGTGGCGGCACGAAGACGGCGAAGCCGCCGCGACCTTCGTCAACGAGATGATGCAGGCCGCCGGAGACTTTCCGCCGATCTCCGCCTCCCAGTACCCGGCCTTCCTCGAAGCCCTGATGGCCTCGACCGTGGTCCGCCCGCGCTACGGCCGCCACCCGCGCCTCAGCATCCTGGGTCTGCTGGAAGCCCGCCTCCAGCACGCCGACGTGATGATCCTGGGCGGCCTCAACGAGGGCACATGGCCGCCGGACGCCGCTGCGGACCCGTGGCTGTCCCGCCCGATGCGGAAGGCCTTCGGCCTGCCGGTGCCGGAACGTCAGGTCGGCGTCGCGGCCCATGACTTCGTCCAGGCGGCGGGCGGCGCCAGCGTCGTCCTGACACGAGCCGAACGGGTGGACGGCACCCCCACGGTGCCGTCCCGCTGGCTGCTGCGGCTGGACACCGTCCTGCGCGGCCTCGGCCTGCACGGCCTGATCGACGCCGAGGCGGAGCAGTGGCTGTCCTGGGTCGAGCAGCTCGACCGCCCGGAGGAAGTCCGCCCCGTCCAGGCCCCCGAACCGCGTCCTCCGCTCGCCGCCCGCCCGCGCACCTTGTCGGTGACCGAGATCGAGACGTGGATGCGCGACCCCTACGCGATCTACGCCCGCCGCGTGCTGAGGCTGGACGCTCTGGAACCCATCGCGGCCGATCCCGGTGCGGCCGAACGCGGCCAGTTCATCCACCAGGCGCTCGACAACTTCGTCAAGGCCTACCCCCAGGCGCTGCCCAACGACGCGCTGGAAAAGCTGACTCGCTTCGGCCAGGACGCCTTCGGCAAGCTGCTCTCCCAGCCGGAAGTCTGGGCCTTCTGGTGGCCCCGGTTCGAGCGGGTGGCCGCATGGTTCGTCCAGTTCGAGACCGAACGCCGCCGCACCATCCGCCCGCTCGCGACCGAAGTGAAAGGCAGGCTGGTGCTGGAAGGCCCCGCCGGTCCCTTCACGCTCCGCGCCAAGGCCGACCGGATCGACAAGCTGCCGGACGGCGGCCTCGCGATCATCGACTACAAGACCGGCACGCCGCCGTCGAGCACCGAAGTTGCGCTGGGTTTCGCCCCGCAGCTTCCGCTGGAAGCGGTCATGGCGGCGACCGGAGGCTTCGAGTCGGTCGATGCCTCCCCCGTCGGCGCCATGGCGTTCTGGAAGCTGAGCGGCGGCGATCCAGCCGGTTCCGAAATCCCCGTCAAGGGCGACCTGACCGTCCTGGCGGAACAGGCCCGCTCCGGCCTGATCGACCTGATCCGCACCTTCGACGACCCGGCCACGCCCTACCGCTCGCGCCCCCGCCCGGACTGGGCGCCGCGCTACACCGACTACGGCCACCTCGCCCGCGTCCAGGAATGGTCCGCCGGCGGCGGGGAGCCTGTGGAATGACACCAGCGGTTCCGAAGATCGAACAGCAAAATGCCTTTATCGTAAGTCGGTCTAGAGCGAAGCGGCAGCCGACAAGCCGGCGCGTCTATGTCGGCTGCCGCTTCGCTCTAGACCGACCTACGGGATCGGCCCCTGCATCGAGCATCTCCTCATGAGCGTCATCGACTTGCCCTCCCGCGCGATCGACCCCAACGTCAAGCAGCGCAGCGCCAGCGATCCGGAATGCTCCGTCTGGGTCGGCGCCTCCGCCGGCACCGGCAAGACCAAGGTGCTGACCGACCGCGTGCTGCGCCTGATGCTGGCCGGAACCCAGCCGTCGCGCATCCTCTGCCTGACCTTCACCAAGGCGGCGGCGGCGGAAATGTCGATCCGCATCAACAACACGCTGGCGCAATGGGCGACGCTGCGCGACGACCGCCTGGAAGACCGGCTCACCGACCTGACCGGCGCCCGCCCCGACGCCGACATGCGGACCCGCGCCCGCCGGCTGTTCGCCCAGGTGGTGGACTGCCCCGGCGGCATGAAGATCCAGACCATCCACGCCTTCTGCCAGTCGCTGCTGCGCCGCTTCCCGCTGGAAGCCGACCTCGCCCCGCAGTTCGACGTGATGGACGAGCGCACCGCCGACGAGCTGCTGGCGGCAGCCCGCGACACCGTCCTGGCCCGCTCCCGCTTCGAGGCCGGCAGCGAACTCGGCAAGGCGGTCACCCGCCTGACCCGCGACATCCAGCAGGACGACTTCGCCGATATCCTGAAGTCGATCGCGATGGAGCGCGGCCGCATCCGCCGCATCATCGAGCGTCACGGCGGCCTGCCCGCCACCATCGCCGCCGTCTTCGACCTGCTGAAGGTGCCGCCCGGCGCCGACGAGACCGAAATCCTCACCCAGGCCTGCCACGACGGCGCGTTCGATGTGCCCGGCCTGCGCGACGCCTGCCGCGCCCTGTCGTCGGGCAGCAACACCGACCAGGAACGCCGCACCGGCATCCAGGCATGGCTCGACGCCGCCGAGTCCCGGATCGAGCGCTTCCACGAGTTCGTCAAGCACTTCCTCACCACCGAGGGAGTCCCCCGCAAGACCCTGCTGACCAAGAAGCCGGCGACGTCCAACCCGGCGGCCCTCCAATGCCTGATGGCCGAGGCCGAACGCCTGTGCCAGATCATCGACCGGGTCAAATCGGCCGGAGTCGCCAACTCGACCTCCGCCCTGCTGATCCTGGCCGAAGCGCTGATCGAGACCTACACCCAGCTCAAGGCCGACCGCTCCCGGCTGGACTATGACGACCTGATCCTGGCCGCCCAGCACCTTCTGACCAAGGACGGCGTCGCCCCCTGGGTGCTGTTCAAGCTGGACGGCGGCCTGGACCACATCCTGATCGACGAGGCGCAGGACACCAATCCGGAGCAGTGGCAGGTGGTCGCGGCCTTGGCCGAGGAGTTCTTCGCCAACGCCGCCGGCTCCGACCGCATCCGCACGCTGTTCGCCGTCGGCGACGAGAAGCAGTCGATCTACAGCTTCCAGCGGGCCGACCCGGCCGAGTTCGCCCGCATGCGCGGCCATTTCCAGTCCCGAGTGGAGACGGCTGAAGGCCGCTGGCACAAGATCGACCTGGAAATCTCCTTCCGCTCGACCGCCGCCGTGCTCGACGCGGTGGACGCCGTCTTCGCGCTCCAGACCGCCCGCGACGGCGTCGCGTTCGAGTCCTCCACGACGATCCGCCACGTGGCGTTCCGCCGGGGCCATGCCGGCCTCGTGGAACTCTGGCCCCCCGTCACCCCGCAGGAACGCGAAGCCCCGGCCCCGTGGGAGCCGCCGCTGACGCGCCAGCGCACCGACAGCCCGCCGGCAAGGCTCGCCGCCGTGATCGCCGACACGATCCGCGACTGGCTGGAGCGCGGCGAGGAACTGCCGGCCCGAGGCCGCGCGATCCGCCCCGGCGACGTCATGGTGCTGGTCCGCCGCCGCACCGGCTTCGTCGAGGAACTGGTGCGCGCCTTGAAGGAGCGCGCCGTCCCGGTGGCCGGCGTGGACCGCATGGTGCTGACCCAGCAGCTCAGCATCATGGACCTGATGGCGCTCGCCAATTTCCTGCTGCTGCCGGAAGACGACCTGACGCTGGCGACCATCCTGAAGAGCCCGCTGATCGGCCTGACGGAAGAACAGCTCTTCGACCTCGCCCACCCGCGCAAGGATACGCTGTGGAAGGCCCTGCGGACCCATGCCGAGACCGGCACGGAGCTTCGCCCCATCCACGACTATCTGCGTCGGCTGCTGAACGAGACCGACTTCATCCGCCCGTTCGAGCTGTTCGCCCGCGTCCTGAACGCTCCCTGCCCCGCCGACGAGGTCAGCGGCCGGCGCGCGATTCTGAAGCGCCTGGGTCCCGACGCGCAGGACCCGCTGGACGAGTTTCTGACCGCCTGTCTGGCGTTCGAGCGCAGCCACGCGCCCTCGCTCCAGAGCTTCCTGCACTGGCTGGAGGCCAGCGAGGCGGAGATCAAGCGCGAGCTTGAACAGGGCAGCGACCGCGTCCGCATCATGACGGTCCACGGATCGAAGGGCCTGCAAGCCCCCATCGTCTTCCTGCCCGACAGCATGGGCGTGCCGATCCAGAGCCCGCGCATCCTGTGGCCCGAGGAGTCCGACGGCGTCCCCCTGTTCGCCCCCCGCCGCGCCCAGGAGGACGGCACCTGCAACAGCGCCCGCCGGATCGCCGACCAGCGGCGCGACCAGGAATACCGCCGCCTGCTCTACGTCGCCCTGACCCGAGCCGAGGACCGGCTTTACATCTGCGGCTGGCAGGGCAAGAAGGAACCCAACGACTCCTGCTGGTACCGCCTTGCCGAACAGGCATTGCGTGAGATCGGCGAGCCCTGCAACTACGACTTCACCGCCGTGTCGCCCCAGGACGGTTGGGCCGGCGAGGGCTGGCGCCTGCGCGGCGCGCAGTCCATGCCGGCCAAGGACGACAACCTCGACGCCGACCGCGAGACCGCCCCGTCATCCCTGCCGCAGTGGGCCAGAGCCGGCGCCCCGGACGAGCCGACCCCGTCGCGCCCCCTGACCCCATCGCGCCCGGAAGAACCGGAACCCGCCGTCCGCTCCCCCATGGGCACCGACAACGGCGCCCGCTTCCTGCGCGGCACCTTGATCCACCGCCTGCTCCAGACCCTGCCCGACCTGGACCCCGCCTTGCAGGAGGCCGCCTGCC
>NZ_JCACHA010001017.1:1943-6107 GCF_059503625.1 Skermanella sp. | reverse complement strand
CGATCGTGCCGATGTTGCAGTGCGGCTTGTTCCGCTCAAATTTAGCCTTCGCCATCGCTCTTTCTGTCCCCGCGGCTTTAGCCGACATCCATCCGAAGATCTAAACACACATATTACCGGAGCCGGCACCCGTCGACCTTCAGGAATGGAGCGGGTGAAGGGAATCGAACCCTCGTCACCAGTTTGGAAGACTGGAGCTCTACCATTGAGCTACACCCGCCCGAGCCATTTCCTTACGGCGCCATCGACACCGGTCTGCCGACCGGACCGGCGGATCCGGTCCTGATAGCAGAGATGGTGGAAGGGGCTGGATTCGAACCAGCGTACGCTATCGCGGGCAGATTTACAGTCTGCTGCCTTTAACCACTCGGCCACCCTTCCAAACCGCCCCGGTCGCCCGGAACGGAGATGCGCACTATGGGAATTTCAGCCGCGTTGTCAACGTCTAAAGATATCCGATATGAGCGCTGGCATCGCAAATCGTCATACGCCACTGTCCCGACATCATGACCCGACACAAGCCCCCGCGCCAGCCGCCCCGCCCGTCCGCCCAGTCCGGACAACCCGCGCGCCATCAGAAGCCCGCGCTTGCGCAATCCGCCCGTCCAGGCCTGCTGTTCGGGCTTCATCCCGTGGCGGCCGCCTGGATCAATCCGGAACGCCGCGTGCATCGCCTGCTGGCGACCGAGGCGGCTCTCGCCGGCCTCGCCGCCGCCCTGGAGCAGGCCAAGGCCGCGAAGCTCGACCGTCCCGCGCCGACCCTGGTCGAGCGGACCGATCTCGACCGCCTGCTGCCGGCCGGCGCCGTCCACCAGGGACTGGTGCTCGACGCCGCCCCCTTGCCCGAGGTCGATCTCGGCGACGTCATCCGTGAGGGATCGCTGAAGGACGGCGACCTCGTCGTGCTGCTGGATCAGGTGACGGACCCGCACAATGTCGGCGCCATCCTGCGCTCCGCCTCCGCCTTCGGGGCCAGCGCCGTGGTGCTGCCCGACCGCAACGCCCCAGAGATGACGGGAACGCTGGCGAAAAGCGCTTCCGGAGCCGCCGAGGTCGTCCCCCTGGTCCGCGTCGTCAATCTCTCGCGCTCCCTGACCGAACTGAGGGAGGCCGGCTACCTCTGCGTCGGGCTCGACGAGTCGGGTGGCAAGACGCTGGCCCAACTGACATTCCCGAACCGCGTCGCCCTCGTCCTGGGCGCGGAGGGCAGCGGGCTGCGCCGGCTGACCATGGAACGGTGCGACGAAATCGCACGTCTGCCGACCAGCGGACCGATCGGCAGCCTCAACGTCTCCAACGCGGCGGCCGTGGCGCTGTACGAGCTGGCGCGGCTGCGCTAGCCACCGCTATCAAGATCAAATTGACCAGTTGATTGAGAGGAGGGCGCTCATCGCGCGCCCTCCTCTTTAAAGTGAGCTTGGCACCAAGATTTTGCTAGTTGCTGCAGTTGATGTCGTCGATGTGCAGGGACCCAGACAGCCACTTGAACAAAGCCGTCCGACCGCATCTTTGCCGCCCAAGCTGCCTGTCGCTCTGCTGCGTTCCTACCCCCTCTAGTTCCTCTAGGACCATATCGGTGCTCGAACAAATCAAGGGTCTGCCCATCCATGGATGCAGGCTCGCCAGAACCACTTGGACAAAAATCTTCGTCATCTATCGGTTGATTAATCAATTAATCACGTCAGTAGTGTGAATAAAGGTCTTGTGGTCGCATATGCTACACTAATATCGAATTTAGATGTCTACATTAAGGGCTTTTA
Source organism: Skermanella sp. (assembly GCF_059503625.1). Taxonomy (NCBI): domain Bacteria; kingdom Pseudomonadati; phylum Pseudomonadota; class Alphaproteobacteria; order Rhodospirillales; family Azospirillaceae; genus Skermanella; species Skermanella sp. The sequence continues at coordinate 4,347 of NZ_JCACHA010001017.1, read as the reverse complement.
TGTTTTTTCGAGTTCCACGCATGGCCCCATGCGTGGAATGCATAGCGGACACCCCCATCGCTTATTGGAGGCAGCTCGTCTCCCCACGATAATGGCTTCACAAACCAAGAACGGAGGCAACAATGAGCTGGTTAAACATTGCAGCAACGATTATCCAAATCGCACTGGAGGTCATTGATGCAGTCGATAAATATTACTTAATCGGAGGTGGATAAGTTTTTATGTGCAATCCTCTATTGAAAAATTTTTGTGTAAAGATATAACTATTACGCTATCGTCATAATGATTGTTCCTTCGACAAGTCGATCCTGTACTTCCCAAAACCGTTGCCGCCTTCCCTCAGATAGCTGATCCGGCTACCTTTCGGGATGGCGTCACGGGCTTTGGGGGACGGCAGGATGGTGACTTCGACTGTGCCGCCGATGGGGCTCGGCGACCAGTTCCCGTCGGCGGCCGGGCTGTTCGCGGCAAAAATATCACCTCGCCCTTGTCCAACGCCGTTCGTGGCGCTAGTGTCACCGCCGTTCGACGATGGGCCGGCTTAGCACAGTGGTAGTGCAGCGGTTTTGTAAACCGAAGGTCGGGGGTTCAAATCCCTCAGCCGGCACCAGTCCCGGACGATCCCCGCTATACATCCATCTGCACTTGTATTTGCTTCGAGCTGGGCGTGCCGGTCGAGCGGCAGCCCGGAACCAACCCTCCTGCCCACCGGTTCACCTTCCTGCCGGATGATGCGGTGCGCCTCGCGCACCATCGCAGCGTCCCGAGCAATCGTCGCTCAGATATGCAGGAAGTACAGATATGGCCGACCGCGAAATTTCCCGCGACATGGGCGCCGCCCACAACGCTCCCGTCACCCCAGACCCCGCCAGTTCGGCCTCCGGCGATCCGGTCGAGCGCGGACATCTGCGCGACCAGATCGACAGCGGCAAGTTCCGCGACAAGGTCGCCGCCCCCGACCCGGCGGCATCGCCGCTCGGCACCGACGACGAAGCCGCCGGGTCGCCGACTCCCGCCTCGACCGTGAGGTACGAAAGTCCTGCGGCGCCTGCTCACGCTCCGGAAGGGTCCCATTCCAAAGATACGCCGCCGAGCCGCCAGGGTCCCATGATCGCCGTCGGGATCGTTGCGGTCTGCCTGGTACTGGGCGTGGTGCTTCTATTTTCCGCAGGCTGAGGCCGGCACCCTATCACCCAAGATCTAAATCCTAGAACCTTGGGTCATATACCAAACTCCTCATATGCCCCTTTGCAGCAGGTCGTACTCCTTTAAGACGATTGGAACCTGCAACGACCGATCGCGTTCACCACTAGCAAGAAGGATACCCAGGGAAAACAATCTTATGTCGAAAACAATACTTATCACCGGTGGGGCTGGTTTCATTGGCTCTCATTTAGCTGATGAACTTATTTCCGCCGGCCATAAAGTTCGCATTTTGGATAATTTGTCGGAACAGGTGCACGGCCCGGGTAAATCTCGACCCGAGTATTTAAACCGTGCGGCGGAACTGCAAGTCGGCGATGTCCGCGATTCCGCAGCGGTGAAGTCCGCCCTGAAGGGCGTAGATGCCGTCTACCATTTCGCCGCGATGGTCGGCGTCGGCCAGAGCATGTACCAGGTCGACGATTACGTCGGCGTCAACGATCTCGGCACGGCGATCGTTCTCCAGGCCCTGATCGAGCGGCCCGTCGAACGTCTGGTGGTCGCCAGCAGCATGAGCATCTATGGCGAAGGGCTGTACCGTGATGCCCGGGGCCATATCGTCACCGCCGGGGAACGAAGCCTCGCCGATTTGAAGGAAGGCAAATGGGAGCCGGTCGGCCCCGATGGCGGCAGGCTGGAGCCGCAACCGACGCCGGAATCCAAGTCGCCGACCCTGTCGTCCGTCTACGCGCTCAACAAATACGTCCAGGAGCGCATGTGCCTGATGATCGGTCAGGCCTACAATATTCCGACGGTCGCGATGCGTTTCTTCAACGTCTACGGCACCCGGCAGGCGCTCTCCAACCCCTATACCGGCGTGCTGGCCATCTTCGCTTCCCGCCTGCTCAACGACAACTCCCCGATGATCTTCGAAGACGGCCTGCAACGGCGCGATTTCGTCCATGTCGCCGACGTGGCACGCGCCTGCCATCTGGCGCTCCATGCGGAAAATGCGGCCGGTGAAGTCTTCAACATCGGCAGCGGCGAGAGCATCAGCGTGGCCGAAGTGGCCGAACAGCTAGCATCCGCCCTGGGCAAGTCGCGGATCGCCCCTACCCTGACGCGCAAGTTCCGCGTCGGCGATATCCGGCACTGCTTCGCCGACATCGGCAAGGCCCAGCGGATCCTGGGATACCGGCCGGAAGTCACCCTGGCCGACGGCATGACCGAACTGACCGACTGGCTGGACGGTCAGATCGCC
>NZ_JCACHA010001017.1:0-1933 GCF_059503625.1 Skermanella sp. | reverse complement strand
GACCGGGTCGACCAAGCGAGCAGGGAACTGGCGCAGCGGGGACTGGCGGTATGACGGGTGCGGCGGATCATCCCATCGAACTGCCCGGCCTGACCGTCTCCTTCCATCCCGGCGACGGCGAGCGGACGGAGCAGGCCGTCGAAGCGCTTACTCGGCTCGGTTTCCGGCGTCTGCGGGTTCCCTTTGCGGCCGATGCCGCCGGCACCGAAGCTGACGGAGCCGAATGGGTCGGCACCCTGCTGCCCCGGCTTGCCGCCAGCTTCGAAGTGCTGCCCTGCCTGTCTGCCGACGCGCCGGAAGATCTTGTCGACGCCGTTTCACGGCAGTCGGGCCTTCTCGGCGAGATCGAAATCACGGCAGCGCCGGGCAAAGCCGCCCAGGCGCTTCAACTCGCCGCCCGCTTCAAGGGCCTCGGCTTCCTGACGGTCGTCAGCGGCATCGACTTGACGGCGCTCGACCTTGTCGCCCCCGGCAACGGGCTGGATGCCGTGGATATCGTCGGCATCGAGTCGCATCAGGGCACCGGCGCCGCGCAGCATCCGGGCTGGAGCGACCTGATCGCCGCCTATGCCCAGGCCCTGGAAGCCAATGGAGCGCGGACCCGCCTTTGGATCACCGGGGCGGGGTTCTCGACGTGGCGTCATGACGAACGGGGCCAGATCCGGGCGTTCCTCGGCGCTGCGGAAGCGCCGGCCGAACGGGTCTACTGGTCGTCGCTCCAGGATCTCGACCCATCCGAACAGGGCGCCCACGGCTTCCATGCCGACGAGCGCGACTATTTCCAAGGTATCCTGCGGGCCGACGGCTCGCCCAAGCTGCTCGGCCGCCTGCTGGAAAAGGGCGGCATCGCAGCGGTCCGGTCGCTTTACCGGCTCGGCCGCCCGATGCCGGTGACGCCGGCCCGCACGGACAAACCGGTGGTCGTGACCGGCGGCGCCGGGTTCATCGGCACCAACTTGGCGGACCGTCTGGTGCGCGAGGGCAACCGGGTCATCGTCTACGACAATCTGTCGCGTCCCGGAGTGGAGCAGAACATCGAGTGGCTGAAGGCCACCCACGGCAATGCCGTGACGTTCGAACTGGCGGACATCCGCGACCCCTATGTCCTGCGGGATGCGGTGTCACACGCCGGCCGGATGTTCCATTTCGCGGCCCAGGTCGCCGTCACCACCAGTTTGGTGGATCCCATCGCCGATTTCGAGGTCAACGCGCGCGGTACCGTGAACCTGCTGGAGGCGATCCGAGCCCAGCCGGAGCCGCCGCCGCTGGTCTTCACCTCGACCAACAAGGTCTACGGCAAACTGGCCGACGTGGCGCTGGAACTGGACGGCAAGCGCTATGCGCCGGCCGATCCGGCTATCCGTACCCGCGGCATCGACGAGTCCCGCCCGCTCGACTTCTACAGCCCTTACGGCGCGTCGAAGGGCAGCGCCGATCAGTATGTGCTCGACTATTGCCGGACCTACGACCTGCCGACGGCGGTGTTCCGGATGAGTTGCATCTACGGTCCGCACCAGTTCGGCACCGAGGACCAGGGCTGGGTCGCGCATTTCCTGATCCGGGCGCTTCAGGACGAGGCTATCACCCTCTATGGCGACGGCTATCAGGTCCGCGACATCCTGTTCGTCGAGGACCTGGTCGACGCCTTCATGCTGGCCCAGGCCAACATGCCCTCAATCCGGGGGCAGGCCTTCAACATCGGCGGCGGTCCCGCCAACGCCACCAGCCTGGTGGAACTGCTCGACCGCATCGGCGAGGCCGCCGGCTGCCGGCCCGAGATCGCATACGGTCCCTGGCGGCCGGGCGATCAGCTCTACTACGTTTCCGACACGTCCAAGTTCGGCGAAGCGACTGGATGGAAGCCGCGGACCGGCATCGCCAAGGGCATAGGGCTGCTGGCCGACTGGCTGACCGAAAACCGCGTAGCCGCCCC